>JBHLQZ010000046.1:0-8991 GCA_048883065.1 Candidatus Thorarchaeota archaeon
AATCAATAGCTAATTCTTTACTATTCATCATTAGAACGAAATTACGGATACTTATAAAGAATTTTAGATAGACACATTTACTCTCTTATGATTTTTAATGCGGATTTTATATCTTCAGCAATCATTTTTCTTTTGGATTTCTCTATCAAGAAGTTTCTTCCAGTTATAATATAGGAAGGATAAACTCTAGCATCTTTGTAATAAAACTCATCATAACGTATTTTGTATGTAGACCCTGTTGGGATGACTTTTTCTCCAGAAATTCTCTTTGCAATATAGTTAAAAGATCTGATAGCTACGTCACCAAGAAGTATATATGCTCTCACATTTGGAAACAATTTAATCTCTTCTTCAAGAATCTCAGAACAATTTTTAATAACTGAAGTTGGAACTGAATATCCTATCTTTGCACATTTAACAGCTGTTGTAATATATATACCAAGACCAATTATATCTTCTATAGAGGAAACATCCTCTCCTGCATCTCTAAATGCTTGAAGTGTAGTTTCCATATAGAAGGGATGATTTTTTTCATAAAAATAATCTTTAGGATTTTCAGGTGGAACTTCTGAAATCATAAGTAATTTTATTTTTTCTGGATCAATTTCTATGTTTGGTATAAGGTATCCATCCTGATTAATCTCAGAACAAGGAAATTCCTTACATCCTATCATTATGTTGATTTGCATATTTTCTAGTTTATTTTTTAGCTATATAAATTTTGAAATTTATTTAGAAAAATAGTTCTTTAAAAAATAATAAAAATATATTCAGTGAAAGTTTTGTTAATGAAAAACGATGGAATAGAACTTGATTATGATATTCCTTTTGAAATTCAAGAAATGTTGGAAGGTTATCAGTGGGAGAAGGTTAACATAGGTTGGTCTAAATCAGATGTTTTTCGTTTAAAAAATCAAGAAGATCGGGTAATTTACCTTAAAGTATCTATTCCAGATAATGAATTTAATTTTGACAGAGAACAAAAATTACTGCGTTGGCTTTATAGCAAACTACCTGTTCCAGAAGTATTGTCATATTCTAAAAATAAAGGTAGAGAGTTTCTTATCCTTTCAGAAATTAAAGGAAGAGTATCCTATGATGCTGTTTCAGAAGAAGAAATAAGAAATAATATCCTAATTCTAACAGATGGTCTAAAGAAAATACATTCCATAGATATAAGTGATTGTCCTTTAGAAAGCACTCCAGATCTTTTACTTAAAACTGCGAAATATAGATTAGAACAAGGATCGATAGATAATAAGAACTTTGATCCTAGATGGAAAAATACAACTCCAGAAGAGCTATTCAAAATCATAAAAGGAATGAAACCTTCAAGTTTTGATTTAGTTTTCACACATGGTGATTATTGCCTTCCGAATGTTTTGGTTCATAAAAAGAAGCTGAGTGGATTCATTGATTGGCTTTATGGAGGAATTAATGATAGGAATTATGATATTGCAGCAGTAGTTTGGAGTATAGGATATAATTTTGGTGAAGAATGGGTTCCTTTATTTCTTGATAAATATGGAAAGGATAAAATTGATTGGAGCAAGGTAAAATATTTCCAAATGTTAAATTCTTTTATTGATTAGCTTCTCTCATTATTCTACTTTCTGAAATAAAATTACTCTATCTTTCTCTTCTAGAAATCTAAAGTACTTATTTTTTGTAATAATTGTAATTATGTTTGTCTTAGATTTCCTACCTTTTTGGATAGCTATGGTTCCATTAGGTTTTAAGATTCTATACATTTCTTTAATTACATCCTCAATGATACCTATCAAATTATGAATCACACCAAAAAAGAAAGCTACATCAATACTATTTTCTTGAAGTTTAGTGTCTGTTACATCTGCTAACATTACTTTTACATTTTTTATATTTGCTTTCTTTATTTTTTTCTCTACTTTCTTAATTGCAAAAGGATTAATATCTATCGCATATATGAGTCCTTTATTACCTACAATTTCTGCTGCTGGAATTGTAAAGAAACCTGGGCCGCAACCAACTTCTAGAACTTTTTGTTCTTTTTTTATTCCAGATGGAACAAGTAATTTTTCTGCATCCATAAAAATACCATACATTGTATCATGCATGAATGATATAAATGCAAATTCTATTCGATCATGTAAAGACATATACAACAACCAATGCAATATAGATACAATAATTCTATAAATCTATCCTTATGAATAGAAGAAATTTCTTACAAATTATTTGAACAATCTCTTAATTTTCTTCATTAAAGGAAATTTTTTGAATGCAATAAACTTCCTTCATCTATGGCTAAAAGACTACGTGTCAAGAATTTAGATAGGTGTATAGGCTGTCTAGAGTGTATTTATGCTTGTGCACGTGTAAATGAAAGGTTACTATCTAATTATAGATCCTCGATACATGTTAAAGCTAGCGGAGGCATTGAAAGAAACTATGTTGTTATAGTTTGTAGAGGATGTCGTAATCCTCCATGTGTTCCTGTTTGCCCAATACAAGGAGCTATTAAACCTAGAGAAGGTGGAGGAGTGATTGTAGATAGAGAGATCTGTGATGCAACTAAATGTAATCATGAATGTGCTGCTGCTTGTCCTATTCCAGATGCAATTAATATTGATGTTGACATTCAAAAAGCAATTGTATGTCGTCAATGTTTTACTTGTGTGCAATTCTGTTCTACTGGTGTTTTAACAATAGAAGAAGCTTCAGGAGATTGGTAGGTGAGAAAATGATACACCCTAATATATTAGAAATCAACTTGAATGATTTGTCATTTGAAATTTACAAAGATGATACTGTTTTCGAAAAATATCTTGGTGGCATTGGAGTAGGAATGGAGCTTTTAAGAAAGCACATGAAAATGGGAATAGATCCCCTATCTCCTGAAAATACAGTTGTATTCTCCATAGGTCCATTGAATAGCTTCTATCCTGTTGCTTCGAAAACCTGTGCAGTTTTTAAAAGTCCTCTAACTGGAAATCTAGGAGAAACATATGCTGGGGGAAGGTTATCTACAGCTATGAGATTTAATGATTTAGGTGCGATTATTCTTAAAGGTAAAGCAGAAAAACCTATGTATTTTGTCTCTCATGAAGATGATGTAAAATTCTATAACGCACTTCCATTAAAATACATGTACCCCAATACAACTGGTAGAATAATTAGAGAAAAAATCAGTCGTCCAGGGAATCGTTCTGTTATAACAATTGGACCTGCAGGGGAAAGATTAATTCCTTATGCTTGTGCTACAGTTGACAGAACAAGGCATTTTGGAAGAATGGGTTTAGGAGCAGTATTAGGAAGTAAAAATATCAAAGGAATTGCAATAATAGGAGATCAACCTCTCTCTCTAGATGCAAACACAGAATATAAAGAATATAGAAAAATGTTCAAAGAAGTCTACAAGAAAGTTACTGAAACAGATTTGATGGCGAAATATCACGTCTTAGGAACAGCTTCAGGAATTTTACCTCTAAATGCACTGAAATCTCTTCCCACAAAGAATTTCAAAGAAAGTACATTTGAGAAAGCTGAGCAAATTTCTGGAGAATTTTTTGCTCAAGAATTACTAGGTAAAAGGGTAGCTTGTGGAGGGTGTCCTATTGGTTGTATTCATCTTGCTATTTTAAGAGAAAGATGGGAGAAAGGTTCAGTCGCTGATATTCATTCTATATCAGTTCCATATGATTACGAATTAATTTATGCTTTAGGTTCAAATCTTAAGATAGGTGATGCTGCAGATATACTTAAACTAATTGAAGCTGTTGAAAGAGAAGGAATGGATGCTATATCAACAGGAGTTGTATTAAGCTGGTTAGCAGAGGCATATGAGAAGAATATTATTAGTCCAAAGGATACTAAAGGAGCTCTTATCAGATTTGGTGAAGTTGAAGATTTCTTAAAAGCTATACCAAGAATTTCTAAAGCTGATCCAAAAGAGGAATTATATTTCATTGCATCAAAAGGTGTAGATGCTCTAGTTGAACATTATGGAGGGAATGATTTCGGAATAAGAGTTGGTAAAGTAGAACCAGCAGGATATAGTACTGGACCTTATGCAATAACAGGTTTCTTGATAGGTGGAAGACATAGTCATCTTGATAATGCTGGATACTCTCTTGATCAAAAGGTACTAAATAAACCAATTAGTAACGAAGAAGCAATAAATCGATTGATAATAGAAGAAGAATGGAGAAATGTTCTGAACTCACTAGTAATTTGCCTTTTTGCAAGAGGAGTTTATGACATGGAAACAACAGTAAAATCACTTTCTACACTGAAAATAGAAAAAACAGAAGAGGATTTAATACAATTAGGAAAAGAAATTCAAAAGAGACGATTGGAATTTAAGAAACAAGAAGGATTCAGTTTACAAGAAGCTTATAAGAAGCTTCCAAAGAGATTTACTGAAATGATGACAGCTCATGGACATGTTAAACAAACAGATCTTGATGAATTGTATAATTTATACCAAAAGGAAGCTAAAAATAGATATGAGATAGTCGTATAGACTTATTCTCATATATTTTTCTCTAAATATGAGTTGGTTTTGCTTTTAGATATAATTCAGAGTTGTCCCAATTTCTGTGAAATGTTTCTGCTGCCTTTCTTGCTTGTTTTTTTCCAAGTAGTTTTATTTGAGATTCATAACATTCGAAAGCTGAAAATTTGAGGTTCTCATAGCCATGAATCGAAATAGGTTCTAATTCCCAACTGAGACTCTTATATTTTGTTTCAAATAATCTTTCAATCGATGAACCAGATATCATAGAATTAATAACAGAGGTCATTATGAAGAATCTCAAACTGGAATTTTGAGGTTTTTTGAGATCTTTCCGAATCAATTTTTTTCCTATATAGTGTTTTTTTCTGATTTTTGTACTAAACATCCCATACGCATCAACATAAAAACGAAATTGATCATAAAGAGCATAATCAACCATATACATTAATGAAGCAATAAAAACCTCAACATGATCGAAATGATTTCCTATTCCTAAGGGTGAATAAACAATAGAATTTGGAGATTCATCGATAGCCTTACTTATTTCTTCTTGAATTTTCACAATATTAGGAAATTGAGATAGACCAGCTGAAAGATCTATTTTGAAAACTCCTATAGGTTTCTTCGGAATAGGTTCTCTATATGCTCTTTCAGTTATATCTAACCATCTATATTCTGCACTCAATTTGTTCATAGCTTTTTTATCTTCTTCTTTTCTTTCCTTATAGATAGCAAATTTGTGGAATTTCTGTGGAACTTTGTTTATATCTATATTTTTTGTATATACTGTTATAACCAATACTTTTTCTCTTTGATATATCAATTTTCCAATTAAACCTCCACAACTCGCAACTGCATCATCGAGATGAGGTGAAAGAAATATGTGTTTCATCATTCAAAATATATTTTTCCTAAAATAAAAATGTTTATTATTTAACTTCCTATTCTATGAACTCTCTGTCATTTTAATACAATTCCAAATAAATAAGACTTAATCCCTTTTCTTTTCATAGCATAACTGTCAATAACTTAAATTTTTTAATTAATGAAGGTATTATAATTTCATGAAAAGAATTTATTCTTTTATTCTTTTCAGCATTCCACTCATCATCATTATTCCATATTTTTTTCCTTATTTTGAGGATTTAACCGTTTATTACAAATACATGATTTTTGCATTAACTCTGATTAATGCAGGTATCTCTATTTATTTCTTAATTTATGCAAAAGAAAAAGATGTAAGATTTTTTTTCATTTTATTTGGATTATCAATGTTTATTTATCTTTTAAATACAATTTTTGAAATTGTCGAAATATATGGAACATATCCTTGGGAATTCTTTGATAATCTATCAGATTTCATTGGAAATTTACCTATATTGTTTTTATTAGTTTATAGAACATTCAAAGATGTACAATTTCTCAAAAGAGAATCTAGAAACATTTTCTTATTTGGGGCAATTGTTGCGTCTTCAGGTTTTTTGATTGTCGGTCTAATAGCTTCTAGACTAGCAATATTTGTTGGAATCCCAATGAGTGATTTCTATCTTTATCTACCATTTTTGATTGAAGTAATAGTGATTATGATACTACTAATGACACTCTACATTATGTATGTTGAACTTAGTTTTAGATATTATATCTTAGCTTTACTTACCGGTTATATCTTCTCTTTTATTGGTGACACCTACCAGTTATTTTACGGATTATTTGGTGATGTTAATTATAGAGGTATAGCAAGAATCTTTGATCTTCTAGCTTTTAGTTATTTCTTAGTTACATTAATCTGGGTTAGAACAAAGAAAATTGTAGTTTCATCAATTACTGAAATTGAAGAAGAGAGAAGGAAGTACAAAGCACTTTATTTAGAATTAGATGATAAAGTTAGAGATTTATTAATATTAACACAATTTCTTAGACATGATTTAGGCAATGATATTGTTGTTGTCTCCAATGCTCTTGAGCTTTATAAAGAAAAAACAAATGAAGATCTTTTCTCTATGGCAACTGATAGATTGTATAGAATGAGTGATAGGATTCAAAAATTACGTTCTACTAGTGAAATATATGAGAGTTTAAAGATACAAAAACTGCCAATAACCTTTGTAAATGATGTGGCGAGATTATTTAAAAAAGTTGATGTGAAAATAAAAAATAAAAACCAATTTATACATGGAAACCAGCTTTTGGGTTTTATACTATTCAATTTAATAGATAACTCATTTAAACATGGGGGAGAAAATGTAGTAGTTAAAGTGGAAGTTGATGAAACAGATGATACTGTTATAATCAAAGTACTTGATAATGGAATAGGAATGACAGATCAACAAAAACAAGCTATTACAAATTATATCCCTACTATAAAAGAAACAGAAGGATTACCTAAAGGAGTTGGGTTAAGTCTAGCTAAAAATACTGTAGAAGGAATTGGAGGAGAATTTAAAATCGAAGATAATATTCCTCAAGGAACAATTATAATTATGGAATTCAAGAAATATATAGAAGAAGAGGAAAGCTAAAACGCTATTCTCTCATCTGAAAAAAATAAATTTCTTCTAGACTTCAATTCTTTTATCAGGAAATACTACTTCATATTCATGTTTTTCGATTGAATCCTCTAGAGTAAAATCGAACCACTTATTGTGAGTAGAGGGTCCAAAACTTATTTTTGCTTTTCCTAAGCTCACATTAAACAGAATTTGCCAAAGAGTTCCAAAGAAATCTGTCTGCCAATGACAGCATATCCCTTCTGGCATTTCATTAGATAAAATGTTAAGTATTGTATTCTCTTCTATTTCAGGAATATCTTTCTTGAGAGCTGTTTCTATGATTTCGAATCTTTGCTTAGAGTTTGGTAACAACCAGGGATTGTTGTGTTTATTTAATTCAATTTTATTTGGAAAGTTATAATGATTGGTTCCAATAATATAATGATTTTCTGAAGATTGATCATATGTTTTTATATCAAAATCAGTATCAAAACATTCTAGATATGAAGCATTCCCGTTTTTATCTGATAAAATGAAATTGTTTGTCCCCTCTACAGGTATTTTTTTCAAAGTTTTAGTAGCTTCAGACACATTTTTGCAATTATCGAGTAAAACACGTATAGCTAAAGCCCAATTGAGACTCTTATTCTTTTGAGGTGCATCCCACGCACCACCAGAAGAAGCAGTTACACATAAACCTTGATCATTTAATCCTTCATATCTACCATAACACATACCAGAAAATCCAATGTGCTTGTATTTGTTATCAACTTTAGTTGTGCGTAGTTGTAAATCTTCATCATTGAAATTCCATTCGTAACTTCTTCCAACTAAAACATGATTGTTTTTAGTTATTGCTGGAAGAGCTATAAATTGACTGCATTTATTCTGAATAGAAATAGGAAAATCGTAGAAGAAGAGTTTATTTAGATTGACATTAAGCTCTTCAGCGAAGCCTTGAGCTTCTTCACTCAATCCTGGACAATGTTTGTCATAAAAATCATACACTTCATCGAAATTTTCAAATTTAGATTTTTCAGGTTTGAAATTTCCTGAAGTATACATTTTAACAGCTTCTTTATTCTTTTTGATTATTTTTCCCTGCATTTTTCCTATCTCAAAATGTGATCCTTCTAAATTGTGGTGTTCAAATTTTCTCTTGTGTGTTGTATGTTCTTTTTTCACTTTTTGTAACCTCAATTGATTCTAAGAAAAACAGTCAAAACATGCGTTTATAACATTTAGGGGATTAGTTTTAATTACATGTAGAAAGAGTTTAATTGTATTTAATTTTGCCTTACATTTTCACATTATTCTAGCAGAAAAAACTCCAAAATAATTTAAATCTAGTTTAAATTTTTCATGCTGGATTTAATTATGCCTTACATTAAATTGGTGAATAGATGATTATTTTCTTCTTTTTATACATATTTCTTTTAAGTGCTTCAGTAAATGGAAAATTGGTGTGATAAATGGATGACATAATACGTTTTAAAGAAAAACATATTGAGAATGATAGTCCACCTGATTGGATAGAAAAAGCTATATCAAATTTACAAGAATTTCAAATCTTTCTAAGTAAAAGAAAGAAATCTTTTCAAGATATGAAACAAGGAGATTTTTACGAATTCTCAAACTATCTTATAGAAAATAACAAGAACAATTCAGTTGCGTATGAATCTATAATAGGTTTTGGACATTTCACAAATAATAAAAATCTAGTAATTTGGGGAAGAGAAGTTTTTGATGGGAAAGAAGTTATGGAAAATCTCTCCAAACGTTTAACTGAAGAATACAGTAAAGAATTCAGAGATGAAATTTTTCAAAATCTTGATGTTCCTCCTTTAGGAATAGACCCTAAAATAAAACCTGATTATACCAAGAAACTAATTACTAGATTAGTAAAAAAAATTGGTGAAGAAGAAGCAGAAAAATTCTTAGCTAAAGGTTTAAGAGATTCTTATTATGAGTGGAGAAAACCTGATAGAGAATTATTTCTAAAAT
>JBHLQZ010000047.1:0-8945 GCA_048883065.1 Candidatus Thorarchaeota archaeon
TTTAATACAAGCTAATATTTTTTCTATTGTTGTTTCTCATACACCAAGATATGAAAAGAACAAAGGATTTACTCCTGTGTGGGGATTAATTTTAATAGCAGAAAGTGAAAATTCAGACGATTTAAGAAAAAGTAAGCAGAATTTCTTACGTTATATAAATGCAAGCTCAACAAAATTAAATTGCAAACTTAAAGTTGTATCAAAAAATGAACTAAATAGAAATCAGATAAATTTTAGATTTGGCGCTCCATGGATTAAACACAAAGGATGTTTTTTTGATTTTATTGATATAGACCAGCTATTAGCTTTTAAGAAAGAAAACAAGGAAGAAATCATCTTAATCCAACAGAAAGAAGAGGAACTGAAACAAATCCCAAATCAACATCAAACAGTCAAACAAATAAATACAATTTCATTGTATAAACCCTTCCCTTCTGCTAAAACCTTAAAAACAAAATCCGTCATTAGCGCAAATAAACTCGACACGAAACAATTGGGAACTCAAATAAAAAGCAAAGAAATTGCTCCAAGTAATATAGACGATCTGTCTGTACCTGCCCCTAGAACTATGAATGCTGTTTTTGATTCAGAGTATCTAAAAGTTCGAATCAGTAAAATATTCAAAAATCTTGAATTTAAAGAAACTGTAATATTTGAAGATTCTTTTGATTTAGTGCTAAGAAAAGGATCTTCATACATATTCATTAAGTTATTTCAAGATGCTTTGACACAGTCACAAGCTAATGAGATTGTTGATGCTCTTAGTTCTATAGCAGGTTTAAGAAATCAATTCATATGCATAGTTGTAGCTGATGTTGTAGAAGAAAGTTCCAAAAAAGTGTTAAATGAATACAACATTCTTCATCTAACATTGCAAGATATTTTACTCGAAGAGGTACTTAAATCCAAAATTTATAATACAATCCTTGCATGATGCGTTTTAACATTCTCAGAATGAGATTTAAAGTTTCTATAAATTTATTTCATTTTTCATTTGAAAAATTCAAAGCAAAGTTTCCGTATTACAGAAGCTTTTGAGTGATGTATAATGTTTTGTTAGCTATGGGGGAAAAAGAAGTCAAAATTAACTCATACATTGCTGGGGTCGTCAAGAAATTCTTACCAAAAAACGAGGAAATCATCCATAGTAGCCTTTTTCTCTTACTATCAAAGGATGAAGAACTTGGGGTAATAGATTGGTATTTCAATGGTTATTCCGTTATTTCAGAGACAATATCGAGTTACTTACAAAAATTATGTAAGGCTAAAGCGGTTTCGTTTACAAATGATGGATTATATTCGGTAAAAGCTAATTTGATTGGATTATCAAAATCAGATTTAGAAAAAGTTGAAAGCATTTTAGATAAATTGCTGGCTGAATATGAGAATGGTATGCAAGTTTTGCAGGAAGCAAATAGAATATACTTAAAAGCTGTTCTTTAGCTATTGTAAGGTTAATATGATGTAACTGAAACATCTCGTTCTTTATCTTCAGCTTTTGGTCTAATTTTATTCCATATATCTGATATTAATGAAGCTTCATCAGGATGCGCATAAACTCTTACAAGAGTGAATAAAGACCTGTAAGCTTTGGGTCCTGAAAAAGTGGTAATGTAAGCTGTAGTATTAAGAGCTTCATTTAAAGTAAAAGACTTAGTACCAGGTCGAATTCGATCATAGGGATCATAAATATAAATATTGGATGCTTGGAATTCTTGCTCATTAATTGTTGATAATTTATATGTTGAATCTATTTTTAGCTCATTTTCTAAAGTGATATCATTCTCGTCACAATATTGATTTATTTTCTTAATGAAGGATTCTTGTGCTGTCAATTTGCATAAATCTCCTACTGTTATACCAAGATTTTCTGCAGTAGACTCGTCAATTATTCGTTCCCATACGGATTTATACAATCGTCTGTTAAAAAGATCTTTAACTAATTCTCTAGCTCTTGCAAGGTCTTCTGATTTACTTGAGAAAATTTCACCTATTAGTGTATATTCATTAAGATAAGTGTATTTTGAGAGATCATTGGTTCTTTCGATTAAATTTAAAGGTTCACAGGCTTCTTTAAGCATTTCATGAATTGTAATGTCTGCAGCTCGAGATGTTTTGTGAAAATAGACATTTTTATACTCAAAGAATCTACCTATTAAGGAGGAATAAATATCATCTAGACATTTCCAATTATAATGTACAGCATCTTTTTTCAAATGCTTCCTTACTGTGGTGTTATTGATAATTCTGTTCACTGCAATAATCCCAAAATGCAGTGTTCCTGCGAAAAAAGAATCTCTTAACATGAAATCTAATCTGTCAGCCCCCAATGCACCTTGAATGAGAGGATGTAAGATATATTCCTTCCCTTCCCAGATATCTTCCAATTTCTTTGGATCCGTGAATTCTTCAATTAGAGGTCGCAAATATTCAGAGTTTACCATTTTGTCTCGATGAATATCATGTCCATGCGGTGCATCTGGATAGACTCGCTTAAACACAACATCATCATAAGTATGACTAAAAGGTCCATGACCAATATCATGCAATAATCCAGCTAAACGTGCTAATTGAACTTTGTCAACAACATCATCATTTTCTCTAAAAACTTCTTCAGCGTATCTCCCAGATAAATGCATGACACCAACACTGTGAGTAAATCTTGAATGTATTGCTGAAGGGTATACTTGGCGAACACCTGAAAGTTGACTTATCCATCTAAGCCTTTGAAATATTGGTGTATCAATTATCTTGTTTTCCAATTCTGTCATTCTTATTTCATCATAGATGGGGTCTCGAATCGTACGTACGTAGTTTAGAACCTTCTTCATTGCGGATCCTCTTAACTATCTTAATGTTTATTTAATATTATAACTATTTAATCTTTCTGCTAGAAACTAAAATTACGACAAAAAGCCAAATAACGGCATTTTCAAGCATATTTCAAGAAATGCTTTTTAGAAAAAGGAAAAAAATAGAGATGGTGGACCGACCGGGATTTGAACCCGGGGCTACTTCATTGCGAACGAAGCGATCTACCAAGCTGATCTACCGGCCCTGACAATATGATAGTAGTGCTAACACTATTTTTTTTAGACATTAAATAATGTTTAATGTCTTACTTAACAAAAGAAAATTAAAAATAGAGAATTAGCAGCTTAAGCTGATCCTTTAACACGCATAATTTTCCTTTTTCCAATGACATTCCAATATTCAATCTCAGCGTTTTCTTGTATTTTTTCCTTCAAATCTTCTTCAGTGGGAAGAGCTGCTTCAAAGGTTTCATAAGTTTCAAGATCCATTAGTTGTACGCTGTCTGAACCAATAGAAATAACTTGTGCATTTCTTTTATCAATGACTGGGGATTGAAGTTTCATATCTCCAGGTATAGAAATTTCTGTTTTTCCACCAGTGAAAATGTTTTCAATTTTAATTCGACATTTAGCGTGACCATGCTTTCCTGATTTTGATTTTTCTATTCCTCGAACCAAAAAAACATCGTTATTCTGTAAAATATAGTGCCCTTCTTTGAGCTGACCTGCTTTTATAGGTTTGATATCTTGTTCTGACATTTTTAATCTCCTTGAATAGTCTTGTTTTAATTGTTTAAAACATTTACTAAAAAGAGTTAAATGAAAAGTGAAAAACTAATTATCTTTGGGGTTTAGCTTTTCGACCTACAACAATTTGATTGAGAGCAACTCCGTTGACATGTGTTACTTGCCATTTAACACCAGGAATATCTCCCATTGCGCCTTTTTGAGCTCCCCCAATACTACAAACAACGACCTCGTCGTGTTCATCAATATATAAAAGTCCTCCATCGTGTGGTACAAAAGCACCTACTTGCTTCCCATTCTTTGTTAATCTGACTCTGACACACTTACGCATTGCAGAATTAGGTTGTTTACTTTCTACTCCATATTTTTCTACTACAATTCCTCTGGCTGCTGGAGCTCCTTCCAAAGGATCTGTTTTTTTATCGAGTCTTAGCATTCTTCTTTTGTAGTGAATGTCCTTCCATCGAAAATGTTTCCTTTTATTTCGAAGTTTCCGGGCAGCAAATTCACCTTTTGGACTTTTTGATCCTGTCATATTTAATCACTCATTTTCAGGAATCTTTGTGTTATTCCTATTTAAGCATCAATCAGTTTTCCCTCTTTTGCTTTTAATAAAAACTTTCTGTTCACTTACTTTTATATAAATAAAAAAAGGAAATCATAGTTTTTAACTCTACTTCAAATTTTATCTTAGATTATTTTTCTTCTTCAGCAAATTCTCTGTAGTTAGAACTCATAGTAAGATCAACAATTCCTGTACCTAATGCAATAGTTTGACCTACTATAACATTCTCTGTTATACCTTCTAGTGGATCATACTCACCATGAATTGCTGCATCAAGTAGATGTTTAACTGTTACTTCAAATGCCGCTCTTGCAAAAACAGAACTCTTCTTACCAGAAACACCATGGCGTCCAATTTGGAGAATCTCTCCTGTGTGTGTCATCAAATCAGAAACTAGCATAACGTGCCTTTTATCTACATCAAGCCCTTGTTCTTTCATAACAAACAAAGACTCTTTGATTAGTGCGTTTCTTGCAGCTTCAATTCCTAAAGTTTCTGCAATTTGGTTAATATCTGTTGTATAGCACCTTGTAGGATCAACTCCTGGAATTCTTAGTAATTCACTGAAGTTGCTTCCTTCACTTTGCAAGAAATATTTCCCCTCTCTATCCTTCATAACCACTACTCTAGTTACGTTTCTTATGCCTTTAATCGGTATTTCTCTAATTTTTTCTGCTAATTTCGGTAAATCACTGAACTTCAGTTCTTTTAGGGGAGTTATAATAACAGCATTTTTATCCTCTGGATCAATTTCAACTTTACATTCTTTTCTTCTTAATTGTATTTTTCTTACAACAGTTTGAGTTTCAATTCCTTTATCATCCAGAAGCACTTTATCAAGATTTATTCTTACAATTCCTTCAGAGAAACTATGTGTTATGCTATGTGCAATTTTGTTAACAGTTGTTAGCTCTATCCTTCTAGCAACTTGTTTTGCTAATTCTTCATTTTTTTCTGCATAATCATCTAAATAAATAATCATTGTTGGGGTGCTTGGATTTTTACGAGCATCAAGTATTTCAATAAGCCTAGGCAAACCTCTTAGAACAGACATTTCTGCTACTCCTGAATAATGAAAAGTTTGTAATGTCATTTGAGTACCTGGTTCGCCTATAGATTGTGCAGCAACTGTTCCCACAGCACTTCCTGGATCTATTTGTGCGAACTCATAACTGTTTACAACTTCAGTAATAATCTGTTCAAGTTGCTTTTTTGTTAATTTTCGATTCTTTAGCTCGGTTTTTAATTCTTCAAATACCGAGTCAGGAACAACTTTTTTCTTATAAAATGTGTCCAATCGTTTATCTATTTCACTCTTTGTTAGTCTTTGAGACATTTTTAATCCCCCGTACCTTCATCAGTATGTGTATCTAGGATTTTATTGATAATAATAGAAACATTTACAGCTTTTCCATGATCGCTTTTAGCTGGATCAACATTATCTTCTCCATACAGGAACTGTACAATTTCACCAGCTGCATTTCTAACTGTTTTATCATAACATGAAGAAATGTCCTGTAAAGCGTTTACAAGTCTTCTTTGCATATAACCACTTTGTGATGTACGAACAGCAGTATCAACTAATCCCTCTCTTCCACCCGCAGCATGCATGAAAAATTCAATTGGATTAAGACCAATTCGGAAACTACTATCAACAAATCCGTGTGCTTCTGCAGATAAATCTCCAGGTTTAAAGAAAGGAAGAACTCTGTTTCTATAACCACGTTGAATTCTTTGTCCTCTAACAGCTTGTTGTCCGACACAAGCACTCATTTGACCAAGATTCAACATATTTCCTCTAGCGCCAGTTTTTGCCATAATTAAAGCTTCATTATCAGGATCTAAGTATTTTGAGCCAACATCAGAAGAATCTGTTCTTGCTTGAGCTAGGATTTCCATAATTCTTGCTTCTAGTGTTTCTTCTTCTGTTCGTCCTGCCTGTCTCTCAAGAGTACCGTTCTCAAATTGCTTGATAACTTTCTTGACATCTTTCTTAGCTTTTTCTAAAATTTCATTAATCTTCTTTTCAGCTTCTAGCGGGATGTCAATATTACTAGCGCTGATGCTAAAACCTCTAAGTGTGATATTTGTAGTTAACATTCTTGTTACGCTATCTAAGAAGCTTCTAGTTATGTTTGCTCCATATTCCTTCAAAATCCTATGTAAAACACTATCGGGAACCTCAGCGCCAAATGCTTTCTTGTCAATAACACCTGAAATAAGTTTTCCATCTCGAATCAATATATAACCTTCATTTGGGCACCTTGTTTTCTTACAGGTTTCGCGCTTTTCACATAGATTATTAAACATTGTAAAATTGAACCCATCTGGTAGTAGTTCACTGAACAAATTCTTTCCGCTCCACATTGGTTCTCCTTTTGAGTTTTTCCTATCTGATTTTGGTAACACTTCAAGACCTGCAGCTGTAATAAGTTGTGCAGCTTCACTCTTAGTGTATACAGCATCTTTTCGAGTTAGAAAATATGCACTTGTTATAAAATCTTGAATCGCACCAATAATAGGACCTCCATATCTTGGGGTACTAATTTGTTCTTGAACTCTCATTAGAATTCGAGCTTCAGCTTGTGCTTCCTCACTCTGAGGAACATGAAGATTCATCTCATCACCATCAAAATCAGCATTATATGGTCTGCAAACTGGTAAAGTTAGTCTAAAAGTTTTGTAGGGAACAACTTTAACTTCATGAGCCATGATACTCATTCGGTGTAAACTTGGTTGTCTATTGAAAAGAACAACATCACCATCTCTAAGATGCCTTTCAATTATAAATTCAGGTTGAAGAGAATCTGCAACCGCTTGAAGGTTACGAGCATATCTCAAGTCAACTCTTCTTCCATCTGGTCTGATAATATAATTAACACCAGGGAAAGCACTTGGTCCTTTCATTACTAACTCTTTCATTTCTTCAATATTCCACTCTGTTACTCTTTCAGGAACAGTCAAAATTTCTGCAATATCCTTAGGAACGCCTACCTCATTAATGCTGAGAAGAGGATCAGGGCTAATGACGGTTCTAGCACTAAAATCAACTCTTTTACCGCTGAGATTAGCTCTGAAGCGTCCTTCTTTTCCCTTCAATCTTTGTGTAAGTGTTCTTAAAGCTCTACCACTTCTATGTCTAGCTGGTGGTATTCCACTTATTTCATTATCAAAATAAGTACTAACGTGATACTGTAATAATTCCCACAAATCTTCAACAATAAGTTGTGGAGCACCTGCCTCTCTGTTTTCTAATAACCGTTGGTTAATTCTTATAATGTCTACTAATTTATGTGTAAGATCATCTTCCGATCTAATTCCGTTCTCAAGAGTAATGCTCGGGCGAACACTTACGGGGGGAACAGGTAAAACCCACAAAATCATCCATTCTGGGCGTGCAAATTTAGAATTTACGCCTAATAGTCTACAATCTTCAACAGTTATCTCTTTAAACCAACTATGTATATCTAAAGGAGATAGTTTGTTTTGTTGTTTTTGACCTGTTTCTGATTCAACTTCTTCAAAATATGTTGTGGGTTTTTCAAGCCTTATTTTATTCTGAATTTCATCACAATAAGGGCAAGAATTCTTCTTAGCGGCTTTTTTCATGATTTCTTCAATAAGATCATAATCAGGAACACCCCATTGTTCTTCATACTCATCCATCTTTGCTTGAACCTCTTTTATTTCTTCAGGATCAAGCAAAATACGATGACAAGCTCTACAAGTAGCACGCAGAACTTTGTAAATTATTTTATTATAACCAACATGAATAACAGGACGAGATAGCTCTATATGGCCAAAATGACCAGGACAACTCCCCACTCTTGCTCCACAGGTTTTACACCTTTGACCAGGATCTATTGTCCCTAAAAGACCATCCATTAATCCTGAAGTAACAGGTGTACCATCCGCATCGTAAGTATCAGGAGTAATAATACGTTCCACTGATAACTTACGGATGGTATCTGGATCAAGAAGACCAAATCTCACCCCGCGAATTGATTTATAGCTTTCTGAGCTCATTTTTTAACTCCAAAAACATTGAATCTCTACTCTAACCAACACTAGTGTAGTAATCTTAATCCTCTTCCTTATCTAATTGATAAAAACCTTTTGATTACAAACCTATAATATGTACTAGTTTGAAGAAACATCAAAATTTACAAAATATAGTAAGAGTAAAATTACTAGTTCTAATTTTGTTACTACTCAGAATTTATTAAACAGATTTAAAAAACAATGAATAAAGAAGTGAATAAGATGTTATCTAAGATTATAAACGGTAAACAATTTGCAAACGATTATTTGGAAAAAATTCTAAAACCACGTTGCGAATTCTTTTTACAGACTTACCACAAACTACCAAAATTATCTACAATACTTGTTGGTAGCAATCCCGCTTCTGAATCTTATATAAAACTCAAAGAGAAATTCTTCTTAAATCTGTGCGTTGAATCTGAAGTTTTTCGTCTTCCTGAAACTACAACTGAAAACGAATTAATAGAATTTATTGAAAAACAAAATGAGGATGATTCTATTGATGGGATATTAATTCAGAT
Source organism: Candidatus Thorarchaeota archaeon (assembly GCA_048883065.1). Lineage (GTDB taxonomy): Archaea > Asgardarchaeota > Heimdallarchaeia > Heimdallarchaeales > Heimdallarchaeaceae > UBA460. The sequence continues at coordinate 8,688 of JBHLQZ010000047.1, forward strand.
GCCATTACCTTCACAAATAGATTCTGATACAATAATTGAGACCATTTTACCAAGTAAGGATGTGGAAGGTTTATCACCAAATAACGTCTATGCTTGGGCTAAAGCAATTCCAAACTTAGTTCCAGCAACTGCTTTAGGAGTTCTAGCTTTACTAAAATACTATAAGATACCATTAGAAGGAAAACATGCGGTTGTGGTGGGAAGGAGTATGATTGTTGGGAAACCTGTTTCTCATCTACTTCTTAGAGAGAATGCAAC
>JBHLQZ010000048.1:0-8841 GCA_048883065.1 Candidatus Thorarchaeota archaeon
AAAAGAAAAATCAAATGATGAAGAAGTTAACCAATAGAAAATATTATTGTTGCTACAATAAGTCCCAGAATCATAACTAATAGAAAACTAGAAATAAATGCATTCCTCAATCTTGCTTTTCTTAAACATTTGGGACAAAAAATCATTTCTTGTTCTTTTCTTTTCTGTGGTAGAAACATGGATGAGATAGCATTTGTATGCCAGTAGGAATTAGAACAGTCAAAGCATATAGGACGACCGCAGCTATCACATTCCTTGAATGCTTCTTTCTTAGTATGAACATAGCAATATTTAGTCATAAGAATCACTAATATGATGCCTCAGCCAAAAGTCGATCATCAATAATCAGATCGTTGCAACTACATCATTGGCTGTGAATATATTATTCTGTAGTTTTAAAGAATTACTATCTAGAAGAAACTAAAGAGACTATTTTTTCTACAACTAATTTTCTTGCTTCTGCTAAAGGAGGTTTTCCTCTTACTGATAGAACAAGAGGTAATTTACGAATTTTTGTTTCATTCACCAGATGTTCATGAATCTTTCTTATATCTTCAAAATGCTCAAGCAAAACTTCCTTTTCTTTCGTGTATTGGGAACTCAGATTTTCTCTATGCAAAATTGGATCTGGAACAGATATGGTCATATAAAGCACATTGTCTTTGGTTAATATTGTTTCATCAAAGAATGCGGGAAGAAGATGTTCACCTTCAACTATGATTGAAACAGATTCAGTGTTAGCTCGTGATAAAATTGCTTCAATTCCAGTATTAACTAATTTTGAATGATTTTCAAAACCTAAGATAACATCTTCAAATCTACTACTATAAATTGGTCTTAGTGTTTTATACGCAGTATAAGAAGAAGAATGCAGTTCTGGCATAACTTCTGCAGACAAAACTTTTCTTAAAACATCTCTCACAACGCTTGTTCCAATAACATGTTGAATTCCTAAATCACCAGCTAAGTTTCGAGAAAGTGTACTCTTTCCTGATCCTATTGCACCTGCAATTAAAATCCATAAAGGAATTTTAGAATCACGCCACTTCTCAATCTTCAAATATTGTTCTGACATTGTTCTATTATAGCTCTTTTGTAGCTGGTCAGCAATGATATCATCTAGTTTGTTTTTTTCTATGATTTTTTCATCTCTCTGAATAAGTTCATTATGGACTTGAATAGAGAATTCATAACCTTCTGAAAGACTAAAACCTATTAGTTCAAGTTTCTTAGCTAAAATTCCTCTAGAGAACATTCGTTCAGGTTTTCCTTTAACAATAATTTGAGGTTCTGAGTCCATAACACTATCACTGTGATGATTACTTATATTCGAAACTGTTCTGTATTAATTAACTAATATATTATTTACAGAGTTTAAGATTATATTTAAACGCTACGAAATCTCATTCAAAAAAAAGTATTCCTTAATAACTTGTTTTTATATCTGTCCAAAAGTTACATTTTTAGATGGGGAAATATATTATTTCATAATGAATATAGAGAAAACTAACGAATTCCTAAAAATTAGCATAAGAAGAGACAAATATGAATATTTCTCAAAAGGGATTCTGTCTTCATCTCTATATTCTGTTGGAATGGACGATAACCAAGCTCTGGAAGTAGCTACTCATGTAGAGAATGTGATGAGTGAACTTCCAAAACCTGTAAACAAAAAGAAATTAATCAAAGTCATAACAGAGGAAATAGAAAAAATAGATAAACGTTTAGCTGAACGTTACAAAGTTTATGAAGGAGAAGGGAATTATAAGCCGATTATTGTTCTGTTATCTGGTGTGCCTGGAATAGGCAAGAGCACCATTTCTTCTCTCCTCTCTCAAAGACTTGATATATCAAATATAATAGGAACTGATATGATCCGTGAGATTTTAAGACAAACCATAGCTCCTAACTTAGTTCCAGAATTACATTGTAGTAGTTATGAAGCATTCAAATATTTAAAACCTAAAATTAATCCAATCCTTAGACAATCAATAATAGGTTATGAAGAACAAAGTAGACATGTTATTGTAGGAGTAGAAGCAGCTATAAATTCTGCATTATATTCAAGAGAAAACACATTAATTGAAGGAGTCCATTTAGCACCAAACATTCTTCAATCATCAATTTTGAATGAACCTCATGTAATGATGTTTCTTCTCTACCTTGAAGACAAAGATGAACATTTGCAACGAATTCAAACAAGAGGAACTATTGTTGAAAATCGTAGAGCAGACAGATATATAGAAGCTTTTGATGAAATTAGGAACATACAAACATACTTAGTAGAAGAAGCTACTAAAGCCAATATACCTATAATTGAAACATCTGTGAGTAAGGACGTTGTCAATAAACTAATGGATCTAACTTGGGATAGAATTCTAGATTTAGAAAAAAAGGAAAAAACAAAGAATTAGATTTCTAGTATGTATACTTAATTTTACATTCAAGTGTAGGGATGTAAGGTAGCTCAACTTCAAAACACACAACTGACATCCATATTTGATTTTTTTCCAAAACACTTGGGTGAATTTCACCTATAATTCCGCATTCTTTTCCATTCACGATGACTTTACAGCATCTTCCTTTTGTAAAAGATGGATGTTCTAAATTTTCTATTGCGTAATCAGTGTTTAGAAGTTTCATTAACTGATGTACTCTTTTATGAGCATCTTCAAAACTAGCATCAGCGTCAGCTATACAAAAAGCAGCGTTAGTCTGAGTCCAAACATTATTTTTATCCATCTTAACTACTTCACCTACTTCAAAGATTATCTGAGGATATGGTTCGTGAGTATTTTTTGAGATTACATTAATTAGGTTGGGATATATCTGATTTCGAAGAGCACTATATGTTTGACTAACAGGATTTTTTATTCTTACTAATTCTTGCTTATCTAGATTTACTTTAACTGTGAGATTATCAGGATCTGTAAGAATATTAGTAACTAACTCAATACCATATGCACCCACTAAGATTTCTCGTACTATATTCTCACTTTCAGTTTCTGGAAGAAGTCCTCCAGTTGTTAACACAGTCCATTTTGTAGGGCCTATTTTATTATAATCTAAAGCTATAGCTAATTCTTCTGCTATGTCCACCCAATGAAGAATATCTTTTCGATAGGGAGGAATTATTACTTCAATCTTATTATTATCTAATTCTTTACATTCAAACCTTCTTTTTTGCATCAGTTTTATTGCTTGCTTTGTAGTAATTTCAACATCGAGATATTTATTAATTATATTAAGATCAACAGTGATTTTCTCAAGTTCTAATAGAGGAGTAATAACATGTTTTTCATGAATTTCTGGAGGATATTCAATTACAACGCTATAGATATCTGCTCCATGATCAGCCATTGTTTGGCATAAAATATTTAGAACTACATTAACTGTTTCGAAGTTGTTACCTGTAACTTCAATTAAGCATTCAGTTGTATCTTCAGTAATTCTTCCTACATCATTGCTATTAATTACAGGTGGTAATGATAGTGTCATTCCATCTGCTGATAAGAGGATGGGATAAATACCATAATCCTTGACTATTTGACCAAACTCTAGTCCTTTTTCATGCTCATCAAGTATCTTATCTAAAGTCATTTCTTTTTCATAACCGAGAGGTATGAATTTATGAGATTTATCAGCTGTTTCATATAGTACTGGACTTTTTATCATTGAGAGATTATACATTCCAATCGATGATCTTTTTCTTTTTCTACCATAAGAATTATCAATTTTTTCCGAATGCTGCATTAATTGCTTGATATAAAAATCATCTAAATTGATATTTTTTGCTATTGCACAAGCAATGTATGGTCGAGTTGAAGCTAAAGCTGGATCTACTTTAACAGTGAAACCACTTTCTTTAACTTCATAGGTTGGAATTCCTTTTTCCATTTCGAGAATTCCCTTTATTTCTCTAATCATACCTTCAGCACACCAAAGATCGGGACGATTACTTGTTTTAATGTCTAGAACAAGCATATCTTCTTCCTTGACATAATCATCAATCTCTGTTTTTGCAAACATTAATAGATCTTCTAATTTATCTAATGCCAACTTTTTACCCAATAATTCTTGCATTTTTGTGTAACTTGCTTTTATTGATACCATTTTTCCACCTCACGACATCCTAGCTGATCGCAGCCAATCCAATTTGTAACTATAAAGTTCTCTAATATCAGTTATACCGTATTTAACCATGAATAATCTGTCTACACCTAAACCCCAAGCAATTACCGGATCTTTTATACCAAAAGGTCGTGTTACTTCAGGTCGGAATATACCTGCCCCGCCATATTCTATATGACCAATCTTAGGATCTTTAACACTCAATTCTACAGAAGGTTCTGTGAATGGGTAGTAATCGGGTTTAAATGTATAATTTGGTGCTTCAGAAATTTCAACAGCGAATGTTTCAAGTATCCCTAGCAAATCGCGAAATGTAATTGAGGGATCACAAACAATTCCTTCAGCTTGATTAAATTCTGATAAATGTGTAGTATCTGTTGTATCGGGTCTGAAACAGCGAGATATACTGAAATATTTTGATGGGATTGGTAAACCTACAAGTGTTCTTGCACTCACAGAAGTTCCCTGAGCTCTAAGGACCAAGCGTGCGCTTTTCATTGGATCCCATTTGTATCTCCAGCCTTTACTTCCAGTATCATAACCGTTTTCATGGATTTTTTGAACAAGTTTAACATGATTTTCTTCTGGTAACCTTCCTTTGCTAGGATTAACAATCCTATATACATCTGACCATTCTCTCGCTGGATGATCTTGAGCTTGGAATAAAGCATCAAAATTCCAGTATTCAAGCTCTACAACTGGACCTCTCATCTCTCGAAATCCATAAGAAATTAACTTCTGTTTTACTTCATCTAAAAATCTTGCATATGGCTGTTTTCTACCAGAGTAAAAATCAGGTGGGGAAACATCTAAATTATACTCGCGTAGTTTTATTTTTCTCCATGAACCATTTCTAATCATTTCAGGAGATAACCGACTTACTTCTGATGATACAACAATATTCTCGCTAATATCACCATAAGCAATTTCCATTTCAATATAAGATTCCTTTCTTTCTTCTAACGAAACTAAATTTCTTTGAACTAGAGTTTTTTCATAGTCTTTTACTTCAATTTCTTTTCCTGAAAGAAGATCTTCTAGAATCTTTTGCAAATCACTACTCACTGAAACTTTTGAATCAACTAATGATATTTTACCTTGATCTATTTGTAAAACTCCTTGTTTTTTTAAGAAACCGACGCCTGCATTCATCTCTTTCTTATCACCTTTTATTTTTTCAGAAAGAGAATCAAAATCAGTCGACTTTTTCTCTCTTAGTAAATCTACGATTCTTCTTTCAATTAACTGATTCAATGCTGCATATTGACCTGCTTCTGTTAAAATCGGTTTTTTCTGGAAAGTGTCTATACGTTTCACTAGTTTATTTGATATTAGATATCCCAGGAAATACTCTAGTTTTCCTCTATCTAGCTTCATCATTTTTTCTAATTCTTTAATTGAAATTTTCTTTCTTAAACAGACTTCCTTATAGATTTCAATTGCCTCAGAAGGTAAGGAAATTTTCTTTTTTACATTACTCATTACATATCTCTCCTTTTTCTATAGTATAAAAAAATAGTTACAACTAACAAATTGCTTCCAGGGGATTCAGAATAGGTTAATGAAATTCCAAGTCACGTTACGCCCCAATAATATTGATTTTAAATTTGTTATAAGTTATTTAAAAGTTTCTAACTTATAGGAATCAAAAAACTTGAGCTGGTTAGAACTCTTTTTCATAGTCATAATTTTCGAAGTCTTCTTCTTCAAACTCTTCTTCAAACTCCTCTGCATACTCTTCTTCAAAATCATTTTCAGAATCTTCTTCCATTTCCTCATGATATTTGTCCAAAACCTCATTTGAGTCCATGAGTGAATCTATGTCGTCATCAGAACCTAGTTCTACTTCTAAAATCCAACCTTCTGAAAAAGGACTCTCATTAAGTAGTTCAGGAGATTGACGTAATTCTTCATTGATTTCATCAATAGTGCCACTAAATGGAGCTTGAATAACAAATGTTGCTTCTATTGAGTCTATTGTGACTATTTCATCATCTTTTTCAACATAAATACCCTTTTCAGGAAAACTGACAGATATAATGTCATCAAGAATGTATTGAGCATAGTCGGTGATACCTATACGAAAAATTCCTCTACCATCATCTTCTACCCATACATAGGTGGATTGGTAAAGCAAATTTTCGGGAAACTTAAATTGTTTTTTCATGTCAGTCTAATCAATCGTTTCTACTCTATTTTTGAAGTTTTCCTTATTTATCTTTTTCCGGAAATTGTTATTTATTAACTACAAAAATTTCAGAAACCATTTCAGGTATTTCTGATATAGTATCCACTATGAAATCAGGATTTGTTTTTTCTAGAATTTTCTTGTTTTCTTGTGGATATTCACTCAAAACAGCAACTGTTCTAACTCCTGCATTTTTTCCAGCTTTTATGTCGGAAGCAAAATCACCAATTATTACAGCTTTTTCCTTTTTTATTTGCAACTTCTTCAAAGCAATGTGAATTTGATCTGGAAATGGTTTTGTTAGTTTAACATCATTTCTTGTGACAACACAATCAAATTTATTATAAAGATCAGGAAATTGTTTTTTCAAATTCTTTATCGTTCGTCTAGATGCTGAAGTTACCAAAGCCAATCTAAAACCCATTTTTCTTAAATTTTTCAAGATATCAGAGACTCCTTCAAAAGGTACAATTTTGAATTTCTTCCTTGTGATAAGCATTGATGACAACCGAATTATTACTCTGAAAGTTTGAAAGTTGTTTAATCCTGCAACTTTACAAACCTGGAGAATTCCTTGAAACATAAGTGAACTTGATCTTCCATCTGTAACTAGTACTAATGAAGGACTTTCATTTCTGATTGTGTCTAAATCATAGTTTGGTTTAACCTTTGAAATTACCTCTTCAATTGGATCAATCCATCTTGACTTTAAACTAATCAATACTCCATCCATATCAAAAAGCAAAGCATAATTCTTCCAAGTGGATTGATGCATAACAAAAAAAGATAGATTGAGGGATTTTTATATTTTGTTTATTATCACCTTAATCTTTTCCTTAGTAAGAAAGTATTATCAACTAGCTCAAATATCTTCGAAAGAGTTTCTTCCATAGGAGATTTGTTAAAGTACTCAAGTGACACGCTTATGGTTACTTCTTTGTAATCTTTCATGAACTTGAAGATCCTTTGGCTGAAACTGTCAAGCTTGGTTACTTCTTTCTCTTTGGCTACATTAACAGTAAGTGGATGAAGAGTCCAAATAAATAATTCCTCAGAGAGTGTATCAACTATTTGTCTTGCATGTTCAGTAAATTCATCAGTTATTCCATCCCAAGTTCCACTAACTACTGAATGGAATCTTTTCTCAAACCATTCTACAAAATTGGAAATTCCTGTTTCAATGTCTGCAGAGATATCCCCAGTGCTAAAGAGATATGTTGTAATACAATCTGTTCCAGCGCTTGAAACACAGAATTGACCATAGTCTATCTTTCTTACTGCTCCAGCTTCTCCACCACTAATTTCACCCCCCATTCCAGAAACAGCTTGCAGAAAACCTGAAACCAACGAGGAATCAACGGTAATTTCTCCACCTAAATCCCATTCAAATACTGGTAATCCACTTTCATTGTGTACAACTATTACTTTTCTCATTGAAATAACACTGGTCAGAATCTTTGATATCTTGTCTAAGTATCTCCTCTTCTTAGCTCTTTTATCTTGCTTCCTTGGTCTTATTGCTGCAAAATAGATTGTTAAAGAGATGAAAATAACTGCTAAGACAGCTAATCCCGCAATCATGTAGATTCTGTATTCCGTAAATAAGTAAGATAGGATTTTCATGAATGCAGCGGCAAGTGGTACTACCTCTGAAGTTGATGTTGATTTGGATATAATTACAGATTCAGAAGTTGGTAAGTAACTCACTGAATATTCAACTTTTGTTACTCTCCAAGGTACTAAGATCTCTTCTGATATTGCAACTATTCCATCCGGAGTATCACTTATTTGAGCTAAAGTCCAGTAAGTAATTACAGAACCATTAGCAAAAGTAAATGTATATGTGATGTTTACATAATCACCAAATGGTGTAGGAACTATGTGAATTCCATACTCAGACATAGAGGTTAATAAATCGATTGAGAAGTTTTCAAAAGTGACAACAATTTGAAATGTTTCCAATTGTTGAACTGTACCTAAAATATCTACCGTAATGTCATAAGTTATTGCAGGTCTAAAAATTAACTTTATAGTGATATTCTGAGATACATAGCCATATTTTGAGAACGTAATAATGATATAAAATTCACTTCCTACAACTGCTGAATCTATCGCATCAAAGTTGATTATATAATATGAACCAATAGTTCTATTTGCAATTGAATCATAATAATCATTAATATCCAAAGTAGAATTCAATGATGAAAATTCTATTGTTATGTTAGAGGAATAAATAATTGCACTCCCCAATATATCAGTGAAATTTAAATATACATCAATAATTTCATCTCCATATAGAGTGAAATTGTTTTCTCCCGTAATTGTATCTAGAATTGTAGGTCTTTCTATAATTGTAACATATACTACTAAAATTTGAGGACCATATCCAGGTTTTGATAAAGTTATATTAAGATAGAAGAATCCCAATGTATCTATAGCGTTTATATTTATAGTAGTAATATTTCCATTGACTACTGATCCAAATGTAACAGAAATATTGCCTTCAATTAAGATATCTAATC
>JBHLQZ010000049.1:0-8802 GCA_048883065.1 Candidatus Thorarchaeota archaeon
AAAGAAAGAAGATGGATTAATTATTCCACTAGTTTTATCATCTAAAGAAGCTCAAAACCTATTGTCTTCTTTTCCAGAGAAAATAGAATACTGTATTAGTGAATTTTTGTTTACAGAAAAAACTATACTTCCTAAGAATATCTTTGAAGCAATTTCTTGCCTATTACCAGAATCTCTACATGAATTCATCCCTAAAGCCTTTGATGTTATAGGTAATATAGCTATAATAGAAATACCTGATGAACTTGAGTTTTACAAAAGAGAAATTGGGAATGCTTTATTTTCTGTTTTCCCAGCAATAAAAACCGTATATCATAAAGCTTCAGCTGTTTCTGGTGAATTAAGGACAAGGGAATTAGAACATCTTTCAGGAGAGAAGAAATGTGAAACAGTTCACATTGAACACGGTATTCGAATTCATGTTGATGTTTGTAAAACATACTTCAGCCCAAGATTAAGTAATGAACATAATATAGTTTCAAATAAAACTCAAGATGGAGAGATTATAATTGATCTCTTTACAGGAGTAGGACCTTTTCCACTTCATATTGCTAAAAACCGTAATTCAACAATTTTCGCAATAGACATTAATAAAACAGCGATCAATTGTTTGAAAAAATCAATCGAGATAAATAAACTGAAAGGAGAAATATCACCCATATTTGGAGATTGCAGGAAAATTTCCCCAACTCTTCCAGAAGCAGATAGAATTATTATGAATCTTCCAGGTAAATCATTGGAATATCTTTCAGTAGCATGTCATCAAATAAAAGCTGGTGGAACCATTTATTTTTATTATTTCAGTAAAGATAATTCTCCAAAAGAAACAATGTTGAAAATTCTTAAAGAAGAATTGGAGAAGTTAGGATATAAAATTAAGCATGTTATTGATTATCGAAAAGTTAGAGAGAGCGCTCCTTATGAAATTCAAGCATGTTTGGAATTTTCACTTACAGTGTCTGAAACATGAATAGTAACAATCATCTCTGTTTCTGGATTTTGCATTAATTCAATTAATTTTCTTGAAAGATCACTTGCAGCTTTGTTAGCATTAATCATTAAAGTTCTTGAACAAATATGATCGCTTTTCCTGAGTATCATAGCGTCATTTCCGTTTAGTATAAGATTAGAACTTCCCTCACCGATTATTTCTTCGCAGATGTCGTTTACTATAACAACTACTGAAATCTTGGTTCCAGTTTTTCTTAATTGTTTTTTCAGTAATTCAGACATATCTGAAAATCTACTGGTCGCTTTAACACCCACAATGCAATCTCCTTTAACAGTTAAATTTTCATCAAAAGTAAATTCCAATGTAGACTTGTGTGTAGCACGAACATTTCTATGTCCAAAACATCGAAAAACAAATTTACTCATCTGGTTAGAGATTGATTCAATATTTAACTACGTTTCTATATCTCATTACTTAAAAAAAGAGATAATAAATTGAAATTATACAGGCATTTGGAACAAAAAAGAATAATTTATATTATCATATTTCTAAAGAGTATCGAAGGTTGACATCTATGTCCCAGGAAAAAACTCTAGAAGAAGCATTAGATTGGTTCAATGATAAGGTTTCTTCGACAGTTTCAAGTTACAGAAATAATGCTATGAAACACTTAAGAGCTATATCAGATCGCGTTGAAGAATTGAAAACAGCTGCTCATAGATTTGATTACTCCGACCTAAAAGATCCTGATGTTTATCAGAATTATTCAACAACAATTTATAATAATACATTGGAAGCTTTTGGTGGATTTAATATTCCAGAGAATATAACATACAATATCATAGATGATTTTAATAGTGATTTGAAAAACAAGATTAATTCATATGTAAACATGCTAGCTAAATATCTTTCATGGTTAAAACGAGACAGATCGTATAAAACTAAAGTAAAAAACCTTGATCGTGCTCTTACAAGACTAAAAGAAGAGGTATTCAATTTTGAAAACAAAACAATGGTTTCTTACGCAGAAATCATAAAATATGAGAAGGTCTCTGATGATATAGAATCTCTCATACAAAATGTTGATAGAAAGAAATTTCTAGAAGATGAGATTGAATCGCATGCGGAAGAAGTAGAACAAATTTCGAAAACAATCGAAAAGAAGGAAAAAGAGCTTAGTGAATTACAAAATCATCCTGGGTTTCAACAGCTTGAGAAGAATAGGAAAGATATGGATCATATTGAAATTACAATTGCTAACAAGGTTTCAGAGATTAAAAAACTCTGCAACAAAGTTTTACGAGCTTCTGACACTCGAAAAATCAATTTAGATGATTCTTATAAAGATATGATGAAAACAATGATTAAAGATCCTTTAGGATTATTCATAAAAGAAGGAGAGGGATACAGAGGAGTAAAAGCTATGCTCAGAGAACTAAAAGAAATTTCCAAAGAGCCAGCAATACAAATGAAGAAAGAAAAATTACAAAGAGCTTATGATAATATAGATGAGATACTTAACGATGAGATTCTAGAATTACAGAAAAGAGCTAAATTTATAGTACAACAAAATGAAGCAATCAGTACTAAATTTAGAGAAATGCAACTAGATATAAAAATTAAAAAGTTAGAAGAAGAGATTGATAATTTAAAAATTGATAGAAATAGAATAACACTACCATTAAGAAGAGAGAGGGATGAGATAGAGGCAAAAATTACTTCTATATCCAAATCAGTTGAAAAAAGAATTGTTGAGTTTACAGATAAATCTTTGAAGCTTCTTCTATACAGCTCTCTATAAGAAGAGTTTTTTCATTTTTCTATTATTACCAGAATGATTATTTTATTCAAAATTCTTACCTTTTATCTCCCCAATAGAATAAATCTTAAATTACTAGTAAGTGTGTTGTAAATATATGATTCAAAAAAATTGGATTGCTACACAAGAAGAGATTGTTCAAGGTAAAACTACAGATATTTATTTCTTAAGAACAAAAGAATGTTTAGTAAAAGACAATTTAGATAAAACTAGAGTTTGGGCTGAAATAACAACAGGAGGGATACCAAGAGGAGGGAACAGATTGCTATTTCTAGGAGTTCAGGACGTACTTCAATTGCTCTCTAGAGCTAAATTAAATGTAAATGTGTACGCAATAAAGGAAGGAACAATTTTACCTCATAAGGACATAAATGGTGTAAGAATTCCATTCCTAGTTATTGAAGGAGCATATGGAGATTTTGCCATTTTTGAAACACCTTTGTTAGGATATCTTTGTTTTCAATCCGGTGTGGGAACTTCAGCTGTAAAACTTAGAATTGCAGCTCAGAACCGTTCTTTACTTTCTTTCGGAATAAGAAGAATGCCACCAGCTATTGCACCTACTATTGATAGAGCTTGTTATATTGCGGGTTTTGATGGTATTTCATGTGTCTTAAGTGCAGAAAAACTTGGAATACCTGCAACAGGAACCATCCCTCATGCCTTAATTATGTTAGAAGAGGGCATTGCTAACGCAGTAAAATCCTTTGATTCAAATATTGACAAATCAGTACCAAGGATTGCATTATCGGATACATTCAATGATGAAAGAGTAGAAGTACTACAAGCCTTAGAAGCTTTAGGTGAGAAATTAGAAGGAGTCAGATTGGACACACCAGGATCAAGAAGAGGAGATTTAATAGAGATTATACAAGAAATTAGATGGGAACTAAAACTACGAAAACGTGAGGATGTTAAGATATTCCTAAGTGGAGGATTAACTGAAGAAACCATTCTAGAATATAGAGACTTTGCAGATGGATTCGGTGTTGGAACCTATGTATCTAATAGTCCCACTGTAGACTTTGCACTTGATATCGTTGAAATTGAAAAAAAAGCAATTGCAAAAAGAGGAAAATTTGCAGGGAGAAAGCAAGTTGGTTTTTGTTTAAAATGTCAAATCTATTTGTGTGAAGAATTTTCAGTTGAAGAAATTATCTGCCCATCTTGTAAAGAAGTCATGGAGAAAAAACTGGAAAAAATAATGGAAAATGGTGATATTATATCAAAGATTCCAACAGAACATCAAATAAAAGATTTTGTTCTTCAGCAAATTACTGTAAACAATAGTATGTGAAGATACTGGGTTTTTGCCCAACCAAATAAATTTAAAAGCAATGTTGATATAAGGGTACCAATAATAGCTTTATTTGTAAGTTAAAGTAAATTATCAAAGAAGTAGGTAATCCAAATGGCGTTTGGAATAACATTTGAAAACAAAACAAATGAACTGAAAACAACTTTAAGTGATCTGAAAATTAAAGTACCAGAAATAGAAAGTGCAGCAATTGTGTCTATTGAAGGATTGCCTATAGCTTCTGTTCTTCCTCAAGAGATAGAAGAAGCACGTTTAGCTGCGATGACAGCAGCAATGTTATCTTTAGGAGAAAGAGTTGCCCAAGAGATGCAGAGAGGGGAGCTAGAGAAAATCTTTATCGAAGGAGCATATGGTTACATTATAACAATAGCTGCAGGTCAAAATGCAGTTTTAACTGTTTCTGCCAGAAAAGAAGCAAAATTAGGTTTGGTATTTCTTGATATGGCTAGAGCTGGACAAGAAGTAGAGCGACAACTAAGCTGAATTTATTTTTCTATTTAAAGTTCATAACTTTGTATTTTAGTATACTTGAAATCTAGTTATTATTGCATTTATTACTGTCACATGACGAAAAATCTTTAAAAACAATAGATTCTTCCTCTCTTGAGCTGATTTGTTGAACAAAATAATAGATAATCATGATAAAAGTGAAGATTTAATCGTGAGACTAGGAAAATTAGAGGAAGAAATTAATTCTCTTTCTAAACAGAGAAATAAACATAATCAGCTTACAAAAGAAAATCTCTCTAAGCGTAATGAAGCTTTGAAGCAAATTAACAACCTCCTTGATAAAGCAAAAGAAAACAAGAAAAAGCGTGATGAGCTAAACATTCAAGTTAAACAATTGAAAAAAAAGAGAAAGAAAATTCAAAACACTTTACAGGGAAATAAAAAAACACTAGATGAGATAATTGAGAAAGAAGAAACCACAAACAAAACAGATATCCAACGAAAGAGAAAACAAATGAGAGTTTTGAATAGCAAAATAGACAAACTAGAATGGGAACTTCAAACTAGTGTTTTAAGTCCAGATCAAGAGAAAGAAATGGTTCAATTATTAGAAAAATATTCAGAACAATTAAATACAATTGCAGAGCAAGTTCATATTACAACTCAACAAACTAGTTTATGGAAGGAAATCGCTTCTTTACAAAAACAGGTTAACAAATTATACAATCAGATTATTGATTATGCCAAAGAATCGCAGATATATCATAACCTAATGAATCAGTATTATCATCAAGTAAACTCTTTAAGGAAACTAGAAAAAGAGCATCAAAATCTTTTTATTAAAAACAAGAAAATAGCAGATAATTTTCATCGGAATTTTCTATCAAAAGTTTCAGAAAAAAATGAATTACGTAATCAATTAAAAGATTTCAAACAAAAAGTAAGAAAAGAAATGCGTGAGAAACTAAAAACAGATGTTGAGGAAAGCACGAAAAAAGCTTATGAGAAATATGAGAAAGGAGAAAACCTATCTATGGAAGAATTTAGGCTTCTTGTAGAAAAAGGATTAATTTAGAAATAAAAAATTTTATTTTGTTTTCAATAGATCTTCGATAGTAATTAAAAAGTCAACAAACGACATATAGTCTTTTGCATCTTCTTTTGTTGGTGTAATAAGTAAAACATCTAGTTTTTCTCTAGCTGAAATCACAACGGGAAGTTGATTCTTTTTTATGGTTCCTACACAGAGAATATCCGCTTGTTGATTATTTACAATATCAAGACATTCTATTGCGAAATAAATATCCTTATCAGATGGGACTATTACAGGAGAAAATCCTCTCTTAATGAGGAATTTAGAGAGTTCGGGTTTTAATTGATGATCGAAAATAACTATGTTTTTTCTTATACTTCCAATTTCTTGAATTTGTTCAAGAAGGGATTCAATAGAGGAAGGAGGTATTTTCTCAAACAAATCTCCATCAGAGACACAACAAATCCTTTTACTTTGTCTCCTTAGAATATTAAGGATTTTCTCAGTCATTTCTATGATAAATAGTGATTTCTACTATTATATAGTATTCGCTAAATTATTAAAAACCAACATTCAATTTCTTTAAATATTGATTATTTCCAAGATAATTAACGATATTAGATAAGAGGTTCAATGATGAATCTACTTCCACGTAAATTTATTTATAGATTATATGAGAGAAAACTTGCTGCAGAAATAAAGAATCAACCTATCCCAGAACATATAGCAATCATCTTAGATGGGAATAGAAGAGGGAGTCAAAAACTTAGAGTAGAATATGAAGAAGGTTACCATTTAGGAGCAAAAAAACTAGAAGAAGTACTAGATTGGTGTTGGGAACTGGGAGTAAAAATAATAACATGTTGGGTTTTTTCAACTGACAATTTTTCAAGACCTGATAGCCAAGTTAGATCAATAATGCAACTAGCAAGAGAATATCTTCAGAAATTTAGAGAAGATAAAAGAGTACATTCCAATCAAATTCAGCTTAAAGTATTGGGAAGATTAAATTTACTACCTTCTGAAGTACAGGAAGAGATAAAGAAAACAGAGAAAGCTACAGAGAAATATAATAAATTTAGATTAAATCTTTGTATGGCATATGGTGGACGAGCTGAGATAGTTGATGCTTTGAAAAATATAATTTTTAAAGTAAAAAACAATGAAATTGATTTGAATGATGTTAATGAGGAGCTAATTGCATCTCATTTATACACAGTAGGTATCCCAGATCCTGATTTAATCATTAGATCTTCAGGAGAAGAGCGGTTATCTGGTTTTCTTTTATGGCAAGCAGCTTATTCCGAGTACTACTTTGCTGATGTTTTTTGGCCATTATTCCGTAAGATAGACTTATGGAGAGCAATAAGAACATTTCAAGGCAGAAAAAGACGATATGGAAAATAATTCCTTCTAATCTTTGAAACTCTTACTCATAGAAATCATCTCTTTCTCCCCATTCTCTTTCTATTAGTCCAATCAAAGTATCTATATTATGACCAGTATTTGCACTAATTGGAAAAAGTTCTCCTGTAAACTTGAATTGTTCTAGAATTTCTATAATACTCATCCCAAGCTGCTGAGAAAGAGTAACTTGACCACTCCCTTGTAAATCTGTTAGTAAGGTTTCAGGTGAGTCAATCCAATTTTCTAAGTTTTTCATTTGCTCTTTCTCAATAATGTCTTCTTTTGAAATAGAAACTATCTGAGGTAAAGAAAGTTGAAAAGCAACTGAAACACTAAGTAATAAAACGCTAGAAAATCCTTCAGGACGAAGTACAAGAGAAGGATCTATCAAAAAAACTGAAGCTGGTTGGCTTTCATCAGAGATTACAGAGGAGACTAATCGACCACTGCTTCTATATGCAAAAAGCTCGATTTGTCCGGGAGTATCAACTAGTAGATATTCAGGTTCGATGTAATCGATTTCAGATCTAATGTCATCTATTTTTGTTGCAATCAAATCCATACTAGCTATCATTGCTCCATTTGGACCAAGATCTAGTTTCTCCGTTAAATTATCAATATTTACAAGATCTCTAACATCGATATCAGGATTGTACGGTAATCTTCTTACTCCTGCATCCAAATTTAAGGTAGCTACATCTAAATTTTTTTGATCAAACCAATCATACAATGTTTTTGTCAGGACTGTTTTTCCACTCCCAGCAGTTCCCAACATGAATATAACATACTTTCTTTTTGTCATTTTATCTACTCCATAATAGGCCGAATTTTTATTTTAGGTAGATGTTTTTGAAATAATTCTTGTAACAGATTGTTAGCCTGCTGAACTTCTTCTTTCTGAATATCACCAACACCAGAGATGTGAATCACTATTCCAGATTTATATTCATGAGCAGGATGTGATTTTATATATAATTCAGAGAATTTATCTTTTACTTCATTAATATAAGGAGCTAATTGGCTTTCAAAACAATTAAGAACTTGGAACTTCTCTTCATGAAAATCAACTTGATTCTTCTCCTTCAACAAAGGTTTTACTCTTTTATTAAAGATATCTTTCATTTCTGATGGAACACCAGGTAAACAAAAAATACTCATATTCTTAAAAATCAAAAAACACCCAGGAGCACCTCCGATATCATTCTTAAGCACTGTAGATCCGATAGGAATCTTTGCCATCTTCCTACGCTCTGTGGAAAGAGACAACCCTTTTTGATTATAATATGTTTCAATCATAGCTAGAGCTTCTGAATTTTCATGAAGTTGAATTCCTGTTGCTTTAGAAATAACTTCTAATTGGATATCATCATATGTAGGTCCTAATCCACCAGAAACAATTATAATATCTGGTTTTCGATTGAACAGTTCGTGGAAGAAATCAACAGCTAACTCAAGTTCATCTCTTATACAAGTTATTCTTCTTACTTCATAACCAAGTTTCGTTAAATTATCACCAATAAATGTGGCATTAGTATTAACAGTAACACCGATTAGAAGTTCATTACCGAGACAAACTATTTCAGCTGTTGGAAGTTCCATGTGAAACACTCGTTTTATTATTTCTCCCTATCAACACCCATTTTTGCGATTTCAGCAAGATAATTCTTATATTTCTCATCTAGGGTTGGTTCCGCTTCATCAAGAAGAGTAATACACTGTTGATAAAGATTGTCAGCTTTATTACGTGAGTAATCTAAAGCTCCAGTTTCTTTTATGATATCTCTAACTTCTTCAATTTCTTCTTCATTAGCAGCTTGATTACC
>JBHLQZ010000050.1:0-8725 GCA_048883065.1 Candidatus Thorarchaeota archaeon
GCAGCTAAAGGACCTATTACCATTCCCGTTCCATATACAACTGAATATGCACCCATGCTTGAACCATAACTTTCTTTTTTCGTTAAATCTGCAAGTAAAGCAAGAGCTGCCGGAGGAAAAGCTCCACATCCTATACCAATAACAAATAAAGCTGGAGAGAGATATAATAACATATTTGGATTTGAATGCTCTGAACCAATAACAATTAGTGTAACAAATGCAGCAAATGAAAACATTCCAATGTATAAGAAAGGTTTTCGACCAATTTTATCACTTAATATACCATTTAATGGAAAACCAATAAGAATTGATCCAAAGATTATAACAAGCACAACAAGTAAGCTGATATTGTGTAAATCCAACGTATCAGCTAAATCTTCAGCTCTTCTTAAGACAATTGCATATAAACAAATTATTGGAATCCAAACTGGGAGAAGATATCTAATATTCTTATCTATTATGACAGCTTTAAGTTTAGTAAAGAAACTTTCCTCTTTAACTAAATCTGGTTGGAAAACAACTTTCCTTAGTAAAACTGTTGCTAAAATAAGAGAGATAAAGAGAACAATTGCAGCTGCTATGAATAGATGTTGAGGTTCGTGATCCAAAAGAGTATACCAGAATTTTGAACTTGAGGATATAAGATTTTCATAGTGAATCTCCAGAAGTAAAAATCCACCACCAAATCCTAATCCTAATCCTAAAAGAGTCATAGCATCATAGAATCCCATAAATCTTCCCCTTTTATCTTCAGGAGATTTATCAGCAACCATAGCTAAAGTAGAGGCTACTTGAGCAGCAGCTCCTATTCCAAGAAGAATGGAAAAAACAAGTAATAAGCTGAATATTGTTGTGAAACTGAATAGTAAAATTGCTAATCCTGTCACTCCCAAACCTATGAAATAAATGATTTTTCTTCCTATCTTATCTGCTAAAACGCCAAAAAATGCTACTGTAAGAAGTTCAGCTAATGGGTAAACTATGAATATTAAAGTTCTTTGAATTTCTGAAAATCCTGGTAAATAGTTAGGATTGGTGAAGATAGCTATGGACATATAAAATCCAGCTCTCATTAAGAGTGTAGTAATGAATATAATGATTAAGGATTTAGGAAGAGAAAATAAATCCTTTAATCTACTTGTTTTTGTTTGTTGAACTTCATTGTTGAGAGACATCTTGCGTCAATATCATAATTAACTATTTAAATTTTTCAAAACAAATCAATTACAAAAGTTGCATCAATGTTTCACAGAAGTTAATTAGATAATAATATAAGTGTTAAAATCAACTCTTGTAGCATGGTTTGTAAGAAAAGAAGAATGACATTTCTGATTATCATTTCATTAATTTTCAGTTCTCTATTATTCTCTACCGTAACTCAAGGGTATTCAGAAAATAGTAATGAGAACTTATTTTTACTCACTAAGAGAACGAATGAAGAGATAGATGTAGACATAAAAACTATTGTTGATGAATCTGGTAATTTTCATCTTTTTGTGAGAACTGTTTATGAAAATGATTCTTTTTCTATTTTTCACGCTGTAAATGATGAAGTAAATTTCATAATACTAGAAGATTTGCATGAAGAGGTTTTTGATGTTTTCAGTACTCCTGCTGGAGTTTTTCTTTTTTATGGTCATAGTACTTGGCTTGGTTTAACTAAATTCTACATGTATCGGTGGACACCTGAAGCAATAACAAATGAGGAAATTATTAGTCACAATCAAGTAACTTCACGAATGTTTGATCCAATTCCTTATTTCTACTACAATGAAACTGATTTCAGTTTTGACTTAATTATGGTATATTTTGTATCTGAGGATCCTGTTTCAGAAATAGCTCAAACGAAATTCAGACATTATAAGATTTATCCTAGTGGTCTTGTAAGTGTTGAAACAAACTGGATAATTGATTTCGAATACGATTTTCTAGTTGATATTGATTATCTTAATGGAACAGTTTATGCTCATTATTTGTATATGCAACAATCAAATCCAGATCATGTTTATCGGACTGTTGTTACAAATGAAACTGTTGAGTATGAATCAAATAATATGACTCTCAGTGAAGGAGGATTTATTCCTGAATTCTGCGTTTCAAAAGATGGTACATTGAATTCATTACTATTCCAAGGCAGTAAATTATATTACCTAAGCTATTCTATTAATGAAACAATATCATTTGATATGTATAATGTCACGGATATTGGAATTGATGTTTACAGTGATTTTACTGTTTATAAATACGAAGATTACCAGAGCTATATAATAGGTTCTAAACCTTATATAGAGTATCCTGGCTTTTTTACAAACAAGAATTTCATAGCAAAAATATTGAAGCTTGATCATAAAGATGGTAATATAACCATTGAAAGTTTTGAGTTAGAAAATATTCCTGAAAAATCAGAATATCATTCATTTCATGTTTTAAATCCTAATAATGAATCATCTAGGATATTGACACATTCTTCAACTTTTAATCAAGAAGAATATAGAGTCAAACTATCTCCTTATACTGATTTTATAGGTTTCATAATTTCATCAAATAACTCAATTATTCATAGAGAAGAACCGATATTATACAATTTGGATATCTTTACTAGCTTCCAATATTTCTGGAAAAACACTGGTATCATTCTAGTATGCATAATTGGTGTTGTAGGACTCACATATTTGATTTTTAGAAAATCTATTAATGAATCGCTCAGAAAAATGAAGGAATATTTGATGCAACCAACTAAACTAGATATATCGAGATTTTCAAGTTTTTTTGTTAACATCTGGTTTTTCATTGTAAATGGATTAACAACAATTTATATTCTTTTTAAAACTAATAAAAAAAGGCATCTTATGAATTTACTTGGAATGACTGTTTTGACAGTTATTGTCATTTCAAGCGTAAACCTCTATGCATCAAAACAACAAGTTCTATTCTCCGAATATACAGAAAAAATGGATTTATTAAACGATTCTTTCCTTTCAATGGATTTTGCGATAACCTACGACACTATAGGTTTTGGATCAAATATTTCAATGAATACTGATTATGATTCAATCTTTGGTGAATTACTCACATTCTTTCAACAAGAATATAGTACTCTTGCCAGTTTAATAAAGGGAGTATATCATACAAGTGTAATGACAGGATTTCTGAAAAATCCATTGAATGAATCTGGATTAGCTGTTCCTTATGCTAGTTTTCCAGATTCTTATGCGAATTTTGTAGATGAGTTTATTATAGAAGGTCGTTTACCTGATAAGAAAGGAGAAGTGATTGTTCATCAAGATTATCTAGAGGATGCTCAAGTTAATGTCAATGATTCAATAAGATTTTTTGGAGATCCTTTCGGTGGTCCCACACCTTTTGTAAATCTAACAATTGTGGGAACATATAATATTGAGACACAAGAGAATTTTCTAGCTATGATTGCTAAACATCAAGTACCAAAAGATCCTTTAAAAGCTTATAACGAACTTTTTGGATTAGGTTTTGATCCTAAGGCAATTGTTGCATTTAATAGTTTTTACTTTGACAATTTGGAAGATTTGTATCCTTTCTTAACTGTAGTTCAGACTTTTATTCAATTCCAATATGATTTCACAGATTTCACGCCTCTTCAGATGGAAAATTTGGCAAATGAACACAATATTCTAGCTGGAAGTGGGAGACATGATTTTAACTTTACTCATCATGGAACTTGGGAGTATTATGAACAAGAATTAACATCGATAGTTGAAGTGCTAGTTCCTAATTTAAGATCTTCAATATTTATGTTTTTCACATTAGCAATACCAATCTTGTATCTTGCTATATTCTTGATTTTTGAAACAAATGAAATTTATAGTAAAAGTCTGGAGCAAGAAATTGAAATCTTTCAACTTAAAGGATTATCAACTTTACGGATAGGAATGAATTATACTATTTTGAAATTTATAGAAGCTTTATTCGCTTCAATATTAGGATTTTTAATCGCAGTAGGATTGACTTTTGTCCTATTGCGAATAGATTATTTCGTAAGTTTCAAAAATATATTTTTCGTACTAGATTTCAGCTTAGCACCTTTATCAGCAGTTTTTACAACAATTGGATTAGTCTTATTGGGAATACCTAAAATAATACAATTTTCAAGAACTAAACAAGGACAACAAAAGACTCCTCAAAGACTTGTAAAATTATTTAAACAAATAAGATTACCATCTATCCTCCTAACAGCTGGTGGTGTGGGATTCGTATATCTAAGTATATTCTTATACAAGCTAATTTCTGCAAATGTTGGACAAGAAGCTAATACAACTATCTTAATGATATTCATTTACTTTGCAGGTATGGAAGCTTTAGTGGCTCTTTTAGGATTTGGTCTTTTATTGAAAGAATTGCATTCAATCATAGTAATCAGTATAAGCAAAATCTCATGGCAATTGAAGAAAACAGTAAGCTCTCTTTCACTTGTTGAAGTTAGATCAGATATAAAACTCTTCAATAATGTTTTCTTGACATTTCTCATTTTAACAGGTATTATTTTGCCTTCAATAATCTGTCCAATATCAATTCAATACAATATAACAAAGGATCAATGGATGTATAATGGGTCTGATTTATATGTGAAGAATTGGTTAGATGAAAACGTATCACTTTTACCAGAAATCAGGAGTTTTCCTGAAGTAGAGAGTGTAGCTAATATCTCATATATGGAAGGGAGTTATAGAGTAGAAGGAGAATTTGTCAAAGTCTTCATCATAAATAATGTAACAGAATATCTACAAACGGTTAAAGAACCACCAAAACGGCTGTTTAAAAAATGGGAAGAGAAAATAACAGCTTTAGGAGAAAATGCTACGATGATGACTAACACCTATTTCCATCAAAAGCTTGTTGGAAAATCTGATGTATTTGAATTTCGAGATATTCCAAAAACTATTTTAGTTAATTTCACAGTAATAGGAGAATTTGACTATCTTCCTTCACTTTATTCAGTAGGACCATATAAACCTGGAAAAACCGATTCTGCATTCTGTTTAGTGGTTTCAGAGCAAAATTATTATAAGATAATTGATTTATTTTCAGGTTCTAGTCCAGAAAATTGGCAATCAGATAGGTTATTAATCAATCTAAAAGAAGATATTGATCCTAAAGTTTTCAAAGCAAAACTAGAAGATCTTTATGGATATGAAATAATTTCAACTATTGAAGGAATAGAAACAACACAGTATAATAGTTATCCTTTCTACACAATTATTGCAGCTGAATTTGTAATATCTATTTTAGTTTGTTTGATTGTAGTAGTTTTCATAAGTATTAGTAATCCAATCAAGATGTTACAACAGCGAGTACACAAAAATGACCGCTTGAAAAAAATAGGGATATCGACTAAAAGGATAGTTAATATGTCAACGTGGGAAATATTTGCAACTGGAGTTCTTCCTGGAATTCTATTAGGAACAGGATTCGGATTTGGTATAATCACATTATTCATCAGAGCATCAAGAATGTATTTCTATTCAGGAATGAACTTCCTAATAGTATATTCACCCTTTGCAATGATAATAAGTTATGTACTTACGCCATTGCTGTTTTTCTCGATATTCTATGTATCTATGAAAGGGAATTATGCAAAATATCAACCAAGGAATCTGGAGTGATGAGAAATGATAAGGTGTATAGATTTAATAAAAATTTACCATGATCCGGTAACAGATTACAAAGTATCAGCTTTGAGAGGATTGGATCTAGACGTTGAAGAAGGAGAATTGATTAGTTTGATAGGTCCTTCAGGCGCTGGAAAAACTACTCTCATAAATATTCTATCAGGATTGGATATACCAACAGGTGGAGCTGTTCTGATAAAAGGGGAACAGATCGACAGATATACAGAGAAACAAAGAAGACAATTTAGGTATGAGAACATAGGATTAGTTAATCAGTTTACAAGCAAAAACTTATTCACTCATTTATCAGTAAGAGAAAATTTGCTTATCCCAATGAAAATGTCTTATTTTCCTCTAGAACAAGCTAAGAAAGATGCTGATGAATTACTTAGATTATTCAATCTACAACATATAAGGAATAATAAAACAGGCAAAATTAGTGGTGGTGAATCAATGCGACTTTCTTTAGGAGTGGCTTTAGCAAAAAAACCATATTTTATTCTTGCAGATGAACCTACAGGTCAGCTAGATAGCAAAAACACTTTTGAGATAATTGACATCTTGAAAGAAGTAAACAAAGAACTTGGAACAACCATTTTAATTGTAACTCATGATGTTAGATACAGAACAGTTTTTGAAAGAAGTTTTTTGATAAGAGATGGGAGATTGGTAGGTGTAGGTTATGAAGCCGATAGAAAACAATTAGAATTTTTACTTGACGCTTCCGAATTAAATAGATCATATATTGACCAATCGAATTTCATTCGAATTCCTGAAAGAATTAAAGAATCCACAGCTTTAGGAGAAGTTGCTGAGTTTGATATTCACCCCTCTAAATTGATTTCATTCTTATGGAATCCAGATTTATTGACTAAAGAAAAAGTGATTGATATCTTAAAGGAACCAATTGATGAATGGAAAGCAGCAAAAGAGGAAGTAACTTTCAGAGATGTTGAATATCTTTTTGAAAGAAAATTCAAAGAAGATAAAAAAGCAGAAGAATTCATTAACATAAAAGGATTGCATAAAAGTTACAAAATATTCGGAAAAGAAAATCCTGTTATCAAAGGTATAGATTTATTAATTAAGAAAGGAGATTTTGTGTTCATTTCAGGTCCTTCTGGTGTTGGAAAAACTACTCTTTTGAATCTTATTGCAGGATTACTTAGTCCTGATAAAGGTAAGATTAACATAGGTAATTTTTCAATTGGTGATAAGGATGATACAAAAATATCTGATTTTAGACTTGAGAACATTGCCTATATAACACAATATCACAGTCTATTTGAACCAATTCAACTAAGAGATAATTTGGTGATACCTTATCTTTTCCAAGGAAAGGAGTACAATCCTTCTTTTGGCGAGGAAATAGCGAAACAATGTCACATCAACCACAAACTAGATTCATACCCAGATGAACTTAGTGCAGGAGAAAAACAAAGAGCAACTTTATCACTAGCATTATCCAGAAATACTCCAATTATCTTAGCAGATGAGCCTACAGCTAACTTAGATTCGAATCTAGCCAAAGCTTTAATGGATACAATAATAGATATAGTTGAACAGAAGAAAGTTACAATGGTTATGTGCTCTCATGATTTGTCTTTACTCCGACCTGGTTTTCGACATATACGTTTATCAGATGGTAAAATATCAGAAGATTCAAGAGTTACAGAATCATCTCTTAAGAAAATAATCAAAGAATATTTACAAATTAAAAATAATGATTAGTTCTTTTTTTCTTTTTTTCTGATTTTATAATAAAAGGAATCACTTAAAACTACGGAGAAAATAGTCTTGATGATAACAAAATGAAGCACTATCTCGAAGCATTCTTCACATTAAGTGGCTCATTACCTGAAGAGAGTAAGGAAGATTTGACAAAATTCTTTATTCAATTTGAAGAGAAAATCCAAGAAAGTAGAAAAGAAGGAAAGTTCTCAATTGAAAAATGGAGTATTAAGAACAGTCAACTTAACCTTACTATTTCCTCTATTGATTCTGTTCCTCCACATGTTGCTATTCTCAGAATAAGAAAGCAGATAGCAGATGTAATAGGTAAGAAATATCGTGTTGGACTAAGAGGTTTTGAGTTCATAAAATATACAATAGAAACAGAATTGGAACAAAAACCTTTAGAGGAGTTTACTCTTCCACTGACATCTAATTTAACATTCAAAGAGGAAGAAGGAAAGCAATTTGTTATAATAGAAATTGATCCTAAAATCCCAGAAGATTTCGTAGAAAAGGGAGCTATTGAAAGGATAGTCCGACGGGTTAGTGATAAAATCTCTAAACAACATTATGGAGCAAAAAAAGAGCATCACGATGTTTTATGGTATAGTGGCGAGAAGAAACACTTTACATATAAAAATCCAACTCAGTTAATGCAAAACGCAAATTGGATACAGAGAACTAATTACAGGAATCAATGGATACTTACACCAACAATCACAACTCTTGCAGAAGCTTTGAAGCAGATTATGGTAGATTATATTTACAAACCTCTAAACTTCGATCAAATGATGATACCAAAACTTGTTGATTGGTCCATTTGGTTGAAATCAGAACATGCTGAAGGGATTTATCAGGGAGGATTTGAACCATATTTTGTGGTTCAACCTAAAGAACCAACTCCAGAATATTTCGAAGAAATAGCTGATTATATAACAATAACTAAAACAATCCCAGAAGAGAAACTTTTCGAAAAAATAACTCCTCCCATAGGTGGTCTTTCGTATGCTCAATGCCCCCCATTTTGGGCATTTTTACAAGGAAAAACATTAGCTAAAGAATCATTACCAATGAGAATCTACGATTGGAGTGGACCAACTTATCGTTATGAAGCTGGAAGTGCTTATGGTTTTGAAAGAGTCGATGAACTTCATCGTATAGAAACACTATTCATTGGTTCTCCTGAACAAACTAAGGAAATTGGTGAGAAAGTTAGAAACAATTTAAGGAAAATTTTCGAAGATGTTTTAGATTTAGAAGTTAGAGAATCCCGTGTTATGCCTTGGTGGTTACAACAATCTGCACATGAATCAGAAGTTGATATCGATGATCTTGTTGTTGGAACT
>JBHLQZ010000051.1:0-8397 GCA_048883065.1 Candidatus Thorarchaeota archaeon
ATACCTCTCTTTGTTCCTTCTTCAATAGAACCTTCAATAGTTTCCATTGAAGCTAATCCACTAATTGCTACTGCGCTTGCTTTTTCTTCAGCAGCTATCTGTACTTCCAGTTTTCCAACATCTAATGTTTTCATATCAGCAATTAAGTAAGTATCTTCACCATATGAAAATAGTTCATTTAGAATATTTATACCGAATTTCTTTATTAATGGTGTTCCTGCTTCTAAAAGTATTTTTTCAGATTTAGGTATTTCATTAAGTATTCGAATTAATTCATCTCTTTTAACTAAATCTAGAGCAATTTGCAGATATGGTGGATTAGCAAGTTTCATTTTAAACACTCACTATATTTGTTGGAATTTCTTCTTTTAATATCCTTGGTTGAGCTATATCTTTTACATAATTTAAAATATATTCTTGATTACGTTGATCTCCGTGAACAAGGATTATATCTTTAGCACCTGTTTCTTTCATGATTCTCTTTAATCCGTCAACAGAACTATGACCAGAATATGGGAATTTCATTATTTGATTCTTGAGATTTATTTTCCTCTTTTTACCAGTATCACTTTGAATAGAAACTTCTTTTTTACCATCAAATATTTCTCTCCCTGTGGTACCAAGAACTTGATATCCAGAAAAACCTAATACATCATCTTCATTAGATCCACATAATTCAAGATATGTATGAATTGGACCTCCTTCAAGCATACCTGAAGTTGTAACAATAATTGAACCCTGATCACTTGATGTGATCAACTTTCTTGCATACTGTGTTCTTTCAGAAACCTCATAGATAGGGATGAAATTACTTTTTTCAAATGGTGAATGTAAATTTGCTTTTTTTAATTGATCTAGGAATCTTTTTGAAACCCATTTTTCATCTAAGTAATGTTCAGTTATCATATTCATTTTGTTAATCATACCGTCCATATAAATTGGAATTTCATCTAAATCTTTATCTAATGCTAAAGTAATCAAAATCTCTTGAGATCTACCTACAGCAAATGATGGTAGTATCATTTTGCTTCCAGATTCAGCTGTTTGTTTGGCTAATAATCTCAAACCAACATCAATCTTATCTCTTTCTGGAACATATCTGTCTCCATTTGTAGATTCAGAGATTAAAACATCAATTTTCTCATTGGGAAGTTCATAACCATCAAACATAGGAGTTATTCTATCATTAATATCTCCTGTATATAGTATGAGTGTCCCCTCCCAATCAATTAAAATCTGAGCAGCCCCTAAAACATGACCTGCATTGAGAAATTCTACAGTAATCCCTTCAGCGACTTTAATTTTCTGATGGTAGTGAATTGTTTTTATTTTATTATAAACAACGTCTAAATCCCTTTCTGACCAATGTCTTCTTCCTTCGATTTTTATGTGATCTCTCCATAAGGTATAAGCTATGTCTTTGGTTGGATGAGTCATATAATAAAATCCCTTGTATCCTTCTTTAGCTAGTCGAGGTACGTACCCAGAATGGTCAATATGTGCATGAGTTAAGAAGAAAGCATTCAATGATTTAGCTATTTCAGCAATTCCTTTTGGTGCTTTAGACAAACCTTTAGGAACAAGTTCTAAGCCACAATCCAGCAAAATAGAGTGATCTTTATCACTTAGAAGAAAGCTGCTCTTTCCCACATAATCAGTTGCCCCGAATGCTGTAATTTGTATGTCATTCATCGTATTATCTCCTTAGATTTTCAAAGTAACGTCTTTTATTTAGAGCATTATAACTTTGTTTTTCTATTTTTTTCAATATTAGTCACTCTTAAAGTTTATTTTTATGCAATATATTTAGAATCTTTCTTGATTTGAATAATCTTTTATATTATGTTATGTTGTTTTTATTTGAGAACTATGGATAATGAAAAGGAAAAGAAGAAACAAGAGAAAGAAAAAACAGACTTTCGAAGTTCCTTATCAGATGCATATAAATCCTTAGACCAAGAATTGGTTAAAGAGCAAGAACTGGATAAACAAATGAAGCAAGAGATTATAGAAGAGGGAATAGAAAAAGTCGAAAGAAAATCTGGAAAAGATTTAATCTCTTCAAAGCTGTTAACAGGCAAAATCTTAGAGTTGAGACAAAAAGCCGGTATGTCTCAAGCTATAGGAACTGCAGGTAAAGTAAAAACACCAATTCTATTTAAGAAAGATGAGTTTAAACAAAAATTAACAAGAGAATTACTAATTATTGGGACAGAGGAATTAGCAGACATTGGAGGGGCAATAACAATTCCAAATTTAGTAGATTATTTTAGAGAAACAAGACCTAATTGGGAAGTTAGAACTGGTGAGATTCTTGAAGCACTGAAAGTTATGGAAAAGAAAGAGGTAATTCCTAAAAGAATAGATATTGGCGAAGATGATGTTTTGATTAGATTCAAACCTATTGAAATGTCAAGTGATATACAAGATATATTAAGATTAGCAACAGGATTACCATATCTAACTGTAGATAAAGTTACTTCACATCTGGGTTGGCCAATAGAAAGAGCTCAAAGTACTTTAACTTTAATGATGAAAATGGATTTAACTATACTAGAAGAATCTACAGGAAATTATTACTTTCCTGGTATAGGTTAGAATATGTAAAACTCCTAAAATTTGCATTTTACGAAGAGTTTATAAACTTCCTAAAGAAAATTAAAATGGAAAAATCTCACATTATATTTTGCGAGATTTTTCCCTCCCTCCCTCATTTATTTTAATATTTAACTTTAACAAAAGAAGATGAAATTAAAATCCTACTTTTAATTTTTCTATATTTTTCTGTACCAATACTTCTTGTTCTTTTCACGTTTGTCATTATCAATTTCAGATAGAACTTTAACAGCATAATTAGCTGCTTGGATTGCTTCTTTTTCTCCTTTTACACCAAACTCATTAGTAACTCGATTTGCATAAACAGCACATATAGATCCTGCTCTTCCTTTGAATATACTAGCCAACGTGAAAATATGGGAAGCTTCCATCTCAAAATTCAAAACACCCATTCTTTGCATATCTGGGACTATCAGTTCTGTTTTGCTGATTTTGTAATTTCTATATCCTGGTCTTCCTTGCCCTAGATAGAAACTGGAAGATGAAGCAGCTATACCAATATGATAACGAAATCCAAGGGTTTCACAAGCTTCAATTAACGCTAAAACAATCTCATAATTTGCTAAAGCTGGATAACTTTCAGGAACATAATATTTACTCGAGCCTTCCATCTTAACTGCCCCAGTATTTATAATTAAATCCCCAAGTTCTATTCCTGGTTGAATAACGCCACATGATCCAACTCGAATAAACGTATCACAACCAATATTCATCAATTCAGTCAGAGCGATTTCACATGCTGGTGTTCCTATTCCTGTTGATGTAACACTAATAGGAACATCATGTACTTTTCCAGTATAGGAGTAATATTGACGATGACCTGCAACTTTATGAAAGTCATCCCAAGTTTCTGCTATTCTTTTTGCTCTTTCTGGATCTCCAGGTAATAATACTGGACCTGATAAATCGCCTGGTTTACATTCTATGTGATATTGTTTTCCTTCTTCAAAAACAGGTTTATCTGCTAATATTTTTTTATCCTCATTTCCCATAATAATATAGTTAAAACATGAATAATAAAAACATTTCACAGAAAAAAGGTACTTATTTCCCATCCTTTCTTATTTTCTGAAGCAATTCTTTGGCATAATCAAATGTAATTCTTTCTTCTTTTGTTAGTTGTTTGGCGACTTTATCTATTTCTTCCCCTTGAGCCCCTACATTAATCGCCATATTTCTAGCATGTAGAGACATATGTCCTTTTTGAATCCCTTCATCAACTAAAGCTCTTAAAGCCGCTAGATTTTGTGCTAAACCTACAGCTCCTACAATATTGGTAAATTCAATAACATTAGAAACTTGAAGAAGTTTAAGAGAAAGCCCGTATATTGGATTCATATTAATAGCTCCACCAATAGTACCAATTGATAAAGGCATTTCCAGATACCCAACTAAATCTCCTTCTTCATTTTTCTCATATTTAGTTAATGATTGATATTTTCCTTTTATTGCTGCAAACGCATGAACACCAGCTTCAACTGCTCTAGTATCATTCCCAGTAGCTAATAAAACAGCTACAATTCCATTCATAATACCTTTATTGTGCGTTGTTGCTCTATATGGATCATTTTCAGCTAAATCATTTGCCAGAAGAATCTTATTTACAACTTCCTCTCCACCT
Source organism: Candidatus Thorarchaeota archaeon (assembly GCA_048883065.1). Classification (GTDB taxonomy): domain Archaea; phylum Asgardarchaeota; class Heimdallarchaeia; order Heimdallarchaeales; family Heimdallarchaeaceae; genus UBA460. Next base: position 4,238 of record JBHLQZ010000051.1, read on the forward strand.
AATTCCTCTTTATCAAAGGTTGCTTGAACCTTAACCATTCTTTTTAATCCATAGTTAGAAATGATTTTAAGAAGAGCTTTACCTCCAGTGTACTCTTCAATCTTTGGTGTAATTTCCTCAACCATAGTATTTACTGCATTTGCACCCATAGCATCTTTAGTATCGACTATTAAATGAAGAAGCATATAATCACCTAATTGCCCTCTTACTTGCCTAATCTCTATATCCTTTGCACCACCTTCTAGATCAGTTAGAACCTTGTTTGTAGAATTAGCTAAATCGAGCAGATAGTATTGATTTTCTTTAATTGCTTTTTTTGCTTCTTCAAAGTCCTTAATCCCTAAAATCTGCATTTGCCCGATAGTATATGAACCAGTGTATTCTGATGTGAAACCTCCTTTTTTTCTTGCTATTTTTGCTGCATGGCTTGCTGCTGCAACAACAGAAGTTTCTTCAATTGCCATTGGGACTATGTATTCCTTACCGTTTACTATGAAATTTGTTGCTATTCCCAAAGGTAAAGAAACTCTACCCACAACATTTTCTATCATATATCCTAAAATTTCTTCTTTCAAATCTTCTCCTTTTAGAATTGAGATATCATCTTTAGATAAGCTAAAAATCTTCGATAAGATTTTTCTTCGTTCTTCTATTGTTTTATTATAAAATTTGGATAACCGGGAACTAAAATCCATATAGAGAGATAAGAATGGTAGTTAAAAAACCTTATTTTTAGAATTATAATTCTTCTAGAACCTGGATTTTTTGATCTTTGAATTGACGCATAATTCTAGTTACATAACCTGCAATTAGATTACGCATTCTTTTTGACATAGGAGAACAGACTTCTTCAACTACATGTTTATTGTTCTGAAAATCAGTATTTAGCTGATCATGAAAATCACGAACAATTTGTTTTGAAATACGTTTTATTTGGCTAGTGCGTATGTTACCCATTTAATCACTATTTGAGCATTTACTTTTGATTTTAAAATCTTACTATCAAAGGGAAATATGGAAATATTAAATCCTTGGTTTAGAAGTAAAATTGTTCTGTTGCATAAACCTCTATACCATTTGGTGTAATTGCAAAAGGTCTTTCCACCATTTCATGTTTTAAACCACGCATTTTTCTAATATTCAGGCTTCGTATAGCTAAAGAATTCTGGTATTCATAGTTCAATACTATTACACCTTGACTCATGAACTCTTCAACACCAAATCTGCTAACTACACCTCCCCTCATCTCACTTGTTAGAACTGTTGTACATTCCAAGGAAGACATAACTGCACTTAATTTCAAGATTTGTCTTCTAATTTGTTGTTCAGTTTCCATTGAAAGTGCAAGAGCAGTAATACTGTCAATAACAACTCTCTCTGCAGAAGTTTTATCAATAATTTCCACTAATTGAGTTATTAATTCATCTACATCAACTGGAGTTTGATATTGTTCTTCAGAACTTACCCCAGCTCTTGGACTGAAACCATCAATTAAAACCAATAAGTTATCTTTTTCCAAATCTTTTAAATTCCATCCTAAATTTAGACATTCTTCTCTTACGTGTTGAGGATGTTCATCAAAAGAAACAAAAATTCCGCTTTCTCCACCTGAAACAATACCATGATAAAGAAATTGTACTCCAAAAGTTGACTTTCCCGCTCCAGCAGGTCCAGAAACTAAAATTGTTCTTCCTTTCGGAAAACCTCCTCCGAGTATTCTATCAAGACCTATAATACCAGTTTCAACAAGTTCCATAAGTGCTATTGTTTTTTTTAGATAAAAAGAATTTCGGAAGTATTAATGAAACTACTCAACTGATTCCAGTTTCTTCAAATCCCATCCACTTGTAGTACGAAAAACAAAAGTTGGGTGAGACATCTTATCTATTTGTAGAAGCAATTCAACATTAAATTGCTTTTTTAAATGTGAAGATGCTTTTACAAATTTGTATTTTCCATCAAGAATATTAATCACTGTACCTATTGTAGATTTCTCTGCTAGTTCAGCTGATTCATCTATTATCCCTATTCTTGCCATCATTCCCCAATTCATTACTCTAATTAATGGATGAGTTTTATTTTTACTCTTTACTTCTTCAATACCTAGACAATACATTGATGATTTCTGTTCCTCAGAAAGCTTCTCAAATTCAATGTAATCTGATGTAAGAAATTTCTGCAGTTCTTTTGGACTAGTTCTTAAATTAAGATTTAATTGATAACTTGATTTTATATCTGGAAAACGTTTAATCAGTCTGTTGTATAACGTTAATATTGTCGATTTAGCATTAGATAAACCAGAAAAATAAAGCCAACTAAGATATTCTAGACTTGCTATGCACATTCCTCTATTTTTATTGTTTAATGATAAATAGAAAGTTTGTTCAAACATTAATCCTGATTTATTCAGATCGTCTAGTTGCATATATTTGAAACCAAGTTGGTTGATAAATTCAATATTATCATAGTCATAATCTTTAGCCCTTTCTTCTGCTTTTTTACCACTTAGAACAACTGTTAGTAAAACTAATGCTTGTACAACATTAGCGACATCACTTCGTTGATATTGATTACATTCATCCTCAAAAGCAGGAGTGAAATAAGATTTTAACCGCTGAAGCTCTCCAGATAACAAAAGAAGTATCATTCTTAGGAAATGTACATCTATCCCAATTTCTTCAACAGCTCTTGAACTTTGAAAAAGAATCATAAGGAGTTTGTCCATATATACTCTAGCTAAATCAAGTTTCTTGTTTTCAATCAAACATATACAAGCTAAATATTGTAACCTAGCTAGCATTAATAGAGATTCATTGTAAATCGGATGATCTTCTATTTTATCAACTACTAATTTCCAATCAACTAAACTGTCTGTTATTTCCAATACTCTGGATAAAAGTTCTTCTTCTAGTTCTCCATACTTTCCTTGAAGAAAATCATCTTCAAGTCTATTAAGATCCCTCTGTATCTCTACTAATAGCTCACTTAATTGTATAGATTCTATTGAGAAACCTTCCCCTTCTTCTAAGTCACTTTGAGTTTGTTTAACTAGTTTTTCTTCATATTCAGAACGAACCACTGATATTGCAGAGTCTAATATTTTCCTAATTCTCTTAACAGGATCATATCGATTTGTACTCTCTACTGAATATTGTATTTCAGCTGTAAACAATTTTGATTCAAGTTCTTTAAGAAAAGAATTAACTGATGGATTAGTATTCTCTTCAATTATATATCTTACAAAAGCACTATCTGTAAGTGTTGGAATGTTGATGAGTTCTGCTGTTTCAAGCAGCTTTAAATCACTACTGACAACAGTTGCATTCAATTTATCTGCAAGGAAAATAACAGCTAAATCAGGTTTTTGAGGTAAACTTGTAGTTTTATCATGTAATTTTCTTAAAAATTTTTGAAACTCAGATTCAATAATCCCACCAACTTTAACATGAGGTAAAATTTCTCTTTGAACAAAATACCTTAATTCATTTTTAATTTGAACAGGAATGAATATTTCTATTTTGAGTTTCTTTAAAACTTTAGCAAATGTACCATATGAATCTGGACGAGATTGAAATCCACTTATGAAGAAATTAGTATCGATAACATATACTGCCATTAAACAAGGTAAAAACAAGGGGTTATTTTTACTTTTTGTCTTTATAAGAAAAAGTTACATTATTTCATTGTATAATTCTTTCAAACCTTCTTCAAGATTTATGGATGGTGAAAATCCTAACAATTCCTTAGCTAGCTTTATTGAAGCATAGCTATATCTAATGTCACCTTTTCTAGGTTCTACAAAATTCGGAGATAAATCTTTTCCACTTATAGAAATGATTAATTCAGCTAACTCAAGTATTGTTGTTTGAACTCCTGTCCCAATATTAAAGATTCTTCCAATAGCTTTTTCATTTTTTAAAATCAATTCAATTGCTTTCACTACATCAATAGCATGAACAAAGTCCCTAGTTTGTTTTCCATCATCCTCAATTATGGGTGATTCATTGTTTTTAACTTTTTGAATAAATTTGTAAATAACACCAGAGTATGGATCATTTTCTTTCTGCAATGTACTATAAATATTAAACGGGAGAACAACTGATGTCTTAAGATTATACAAATTTGAATATAACAAAACATATTGCTCTGCAACATATTTG
>JBHLQZ010000052.1:0-8315 GCA_048883065.1 Candidatus Thorarchaeota archaeon
CCCATAGTTATAAAGAGTGAAAGAACTGTTTTCCCTGCTCCAGCTGTACCTTTAATTGCATAACAAAATCCAGGACGTAATCCACCATCAATCATATTATCTAATTCTTCAATACCAGTGGAAATAATCATATTCCTCATTAAGTAATACTAATTTCTTGTATAAAATAATATCTTAAGTATCAAACCAAAAACTGAATCTATTTATATTATAATCATCGTTTTTAGTTCAATGGCTCCAAAATACACTGCACAACTTGTTGGTACTAGAATTATAGTGTGGGATATAGATCAGAGTATGGAGTTATATTCTTCTGGTTTTTTTGGAAAACCTATAGGAGTCAGAAAACCTCAATTAGGAGATCAATTTAGAGATCCTTCAGAACTTTCCTATTTCGAAGCTGTTTATCTATTTGAGAATAAGAAGCTCAAGATATTAGATGAGGATGGAAAAAAAATTACTAAAAAAGCTTTTCTTGAAAGATGCTATGAACAGTATATGAATTTTGATAACAAGATGGGAGTATATAAATTCTTGAGAAATCTTGGGTATGTAGTAAGACCAGGTTTGAAATTTGGAGTAGATTTTGCTGTGTATATTAAAGGTCCTGGTCTTGAACATTCACCATACATGGTTCAAATCATAGAAAGAGAAGGAAAGATTGACCCCATTGAATTGGTTAGGGCGGGAAGGTTAGCAACAACAGTAAAGAAGAATTTTGTAATAGCTTCAAAGATTAAAAACAAATTACATTTTTTTGTTTTTAACAGATACAAACCTTGAATACTTCACAGAGTTTTTTCTAGATGCTGTTTTATCTTATTTACATGGAGATTACCACAAAATTAAATAAAAGATAAATAATCTTTTATCTGTTGTAAATGAGTTCTCAAATGAGTTGGCAAGTTGATATTTTGGAATTCGCACAGAAGTGTGTTTACTGCGGCTATTGTTCAATTTGTCCAACATACAAAGAACTCAAATGGGAGAACTATCATCCAAGAGGAATAATCGATCAGATAAAACTCTATTTTACTGAGGGAACAAAAGAGGATTTGCATAAAGATGTATCCAAATCTCTTTTTGAAGCTATTTTCTCTTGTACTATGTGTAAAGCTTGTGAAAATATCTGTATTGTTGACATACCTTTATTGAAGATTTGGGAACAGGTTAGGCAAGAAGCATTTAAACGAGGAAGATGGAATCCTCAATTACTCTCTCTTTATAATAAAGTTAAAGATACTCACAATATTTATGGTCTCCCTGCTGAAGAAAGGCTTTCATGGACTAGTATGGTAGGGATGAATCTAAGCAGAAGAACATTAAAAAAAGCTCCTCTCGCTTACTTTGTTGGTTGTCAAGCTTCTTATTCAGGTAAAATGATAGAAATCCCACCCAGTGTTGTTACAATCCTAAGAAAATCTAAGGTTCCTTTCACAGTATTAGGAAATGAAGAATGGTGCTGTGGTTCGCCTATATTTTTAGCAGGAGGTTATTCTGTTGGAAAAACTTTCGCTAAGCACAATCTCGAACAACTAAAAAAGCTTGGAGTAAAAAGAATAGTTACAGCTTGTTCAGGATGTTACAGAGCATTCAAGGTTGTTTATCCTCGAATTTTAGGTGAGAAGTGGGACATAGAGGTTCTTCATATAACTGAACTTACAAATGAATTGCTAGAAAACAAGAAATTAAAGATTAAAAATAGAATTAACGAAAAAATTACTTTCAAGGATCCATGTGAACTTGTTAGACATTGTGGATTGAGTGAGCCTTTAAGAGAAGTGATAGCAAAAATACCTAATGTAAGATTTGAAGAATTACCATCAAATCGAGATGATGCTTTATGCTGTGGAGGAGGGGGGTTACTTAAACTCAATAACTCAGAGCTAGTCAAGGAAGTGAATGATAGACTTATGACTGAGATAGAATTCACTGAAGCAGATATAGTTACAAATGGGTGCCCTACTTGCCTTGATACAATTCAATATGGTGCAAAACAGCGAGGTTTAGATATCGAAGTAATAGATATATCCGAGCTTATAAAACGCCTTGTGGAGGATAAAAAATGACATTGAGAAAGAAAGCTCGCACTAAATTTGTAAGATATCTAGGAAAGCAATTTAGAGATGATAAAACTCTCTTACAGGTCTACTCTCGTGATATGGCTGAGCTACCTTCTACAACAAAACTGCTCATAAAAAATGTTCCAAATGGAATAATCCTTCCAAGAAATATAGAGGAAATTCAACAAGCATATAAAGTTGCAAATGAAACTAAAGTTCCTCTTATTCCAAGAAGTGCGGGCACATCAGGATTTGGTGGGAGTATACCTTATAAAAAAGGTGTGATTCTGGATGGAAAAGGCTTAGAAAGTGATATCATTGTTGAACCTTTTGATCAATCTGTTTTAGTTAGTCCATCAATGGTTTTCAGTGAATTACAAAGATACCTTAAGATGCAAGGTGTATCTCTTTGTGTTTTTCCATCAAGCTATTATTCAGCTACTTTGGGAGGATTCATTGCTCATGGTGGATATGGTGTAGGTAGTGCACAATATGGAGGGGCGATTGATCAAATCTTAGCAATTGAAGTTGTACTCCCTAATGGAGAATTAGTAAATTACACTGAAAGAGAAGATATAGAGCTTATTGTTGGTTCAAATGGAACATTGGGCTTAATAACCAGAGTACAGCTCAAAATAAAATTTGATATTCCTTTAAAACATAGAGGGTGTACATTTGATTCACCTAAAGAATTAGAAGACGGATTAAAGGTTTTAACAAGCATAAATCCATACTCAATATGGATCTTAAATCCAAAACATGTTACAGAGATGAATGACACATTTGGTTTTACTCTTCCAAATAGATATGTAGTTTTAATATCAAAAGAAGTGAGTTTTGAGGAAGAAGAGAGTGAATTTCATGCAAGTTTTAATCAAGCAATAAGAGATGGAGGGGGTCAAATTCTTGATAAAAGATATACTGATAAAATATGGGATATTCGATATAAAACATTTACAATGATAAAAGATTATCAAGACTTCCTTGTTTCTGAAGTAATCCTCCCAATTGACAAAAGTTCGAAATATCTTCAAAAACTTGCAACACAGTTTAATGGACAACTCCATTTCGAAGGTGAAGTGATAAATGATAGCCATTTCTCTTTACTTTTATTCTTATATTTTGATGAGAAGTTATCTCCTTTAAAAAAGACCATAATAAATCTGAAATTATTCAAAACTGTAATAAAAGGGAAGAAAATTGGTGGATTTCCTTATAGTACAGGACTTTGGTTTTCAGGTTACTATTCAAAGATTTTCGGAAAAGAACAATATAAAAGATACAAGCTGTTCAAAAAAAGAGTTGACCCAAAAAATATCAGTAATCCTGGGAAAGTTATATCGCCAAGACTTAGAATATTTCCTTTAATCACATTTAAATTCGCACTAAAAATAGCTAGTTGGTTAATAAGATGAAAGTAGATGATTATTCATTTCCAATTGATTTGTTTTATTTAATAAGAGAACCTGGTCATATATGGATAAAAAAAATATCAACTGAAGAGATTAAGATTGGTATTGATGATTATGCATCAAAAAGAGCAGGCGATATAGAATTTGTAAGAACCATAAAAGAAGGACAAAGAGTAAGAAAAGATCAAATTATAGGAACTTATGAGAGCGGGAAATGGATAGGACAACTCAAAGCTCCTATAGCAGGCATTATATCACAAAAGAATGAAGAACTTCGTTCTAATCCAGGATTGTTAAATTCAGATCCTTATGGTGATGGGTGGATTCTTTGTATTGAAGGAACTGATGTTGAAACCCAATTGATTGAAGATAAAGAAATAATACCTGTAGGAGAAAAACTTGAGGAATATATTCGATGGAGAATTAGTCAAGAATAAGAGTGTATTTTTGCATAATTTTTTATAAGTCTTTAAATTTTTTAATTATCAAATGCTCATTTGGATCATACTAGGTTTTGCAGTTCTTCAAGGAATTCTAGAATGGTTACCTGTAAGCTCTAGTGGACAAACTGTTACCCTCCTTATTACTACTTTAAATATGGATGCTGATGTGGCGTTTTCACTGTCGTTATGGTTACACATAGGAACTTTGATAGCAGTTTGTGTAAAATACCGTAAAGAACTATGGTTATTTATTAATCCAAAAATAAAAGACGATGCAATAAAAAAATGGAGATTATTTTTATTACTCAGCACAATTGGGACAATTATTGTAGGAGTACCATGTTATTTCTTAGTAGATTACTTAATAGAATCTCCTGATATTGGGGATTATACAATGCTGGTTATTGGAATTGCTTTGATAATCACAGCAGGGATTCTTTTCTTCTCTAAAAAGACAAATGTTGAAGGAGAGATGATAGAAGATATTTCTAAGAAAAAAATGATAGGAAGCGGACTATTACAAGGATTTTCAATAATTCCTGGAATAAGTCGCTCTGGGATAACAATGGGAGGACTTCTTTTCATGAATGTAGATAAGAAAGATGCAGTAAAAGGTAGCTTCCTGATGAGTATTCCAGCAGTTCTTGGAGGTTTTTTTCTTTTATTAATTGATGCTTTGATTGAAGACACCTCAGTTCTTCCCATCCCTTTCTGGCAGATGTTTATTGCAATTTTATTAACGGCTATAATTGGATATCTAACTATTGAATTGTTCCTATATATCGCTCGAAAATACAACTTTGCAATCGTATGTTTAATATTAGGCCTTATCACAATAACATTCTTCTTTTTTAGATGGTTTTGAATACTAATTGTTTGATTTTCGAGAAGAAATATACTAAAATTAGATGAAGAAAATTTGTTGTAAGATTTCAAAACTTCAAAACTCTCAACTCTAAAACTATCTTAATGTTTAAATACATCGCGCAGTATCAAAAATTATTCTAGATAGCATCGATAGTTACAATTAGCGAAACATTAAATTACTATGGTAAGATAATGAAATGTGACTAGATGTTATAGATAAAAACAGCTCAGTATTATAGAAATCAGGTGAATGAATGTCTTTCTATGAATTTCGAAAAAGAGTAATGGAAGAAAAGAAAAGAAGAGAACAACAAGAGAGAAAGACACAGGTTGAAACTACACAAGAATCTGTCGTTGGAAGAAACAAATTTAGTGTTGCTTTGTTAGGATTAGAAAGAGCTGGAAAAACTTCTTTGGTTAAAAAACTTCTAAAACAAGAAGATATTGTTGTAAGACCAACATATGGTGTCAACCTAGAAAACTATCAATATCGAGATCTTAATTTTACGTGTTTCGATTTAGGTGGTCACCAACCATTCCGATTAAGTTTATGGAAGAAATTTATAGAAAGAGCAGATGGTGTTATCTATTTAGTAGATTCTGCTGATCATGCTAGATTTGATGAATCTAAGCAAACTTTTTGGCATTACATAAATTTCGCAAAACAGAGCAGTCCGGTGTTATTTTTAGCAAATAAAAGTGATTTAACAAACTCTAAAGAATTGTCTGAGATTAATGAAGCTTTTGAGTTGGATAAATTTCTAAGAAATCTTCGTCCATTTAATATCAAAAAATGTTCTGCTTTAACTGGTCAAGGTGTATATGAAGCTTGGGATTGGTTGGTCGATGTGCTTTGTGGAGCTCAAGCTTGGAAAGTAAAGATAGGTGCAGCAGTTCTAAGCGATATCGATGGTAATATTATTTCCGAAGCTTTATTTGGGAGACCAAGTGAACAAGCACTAATTGCAAACGATTTTAAGAAACTCAAAGAACTTACCAAAATGTTTGCAGTTGAATCCAAAGAGAGTATTCAGTCAGTTAAACTTGAAAGTTTATACAAGAAACATGTTAGTCATGTCAAGAGAGGTGCTTACTGTTTATCTGTTATGATTGATCCTATTGATCCTGTAACTAGAGCTCAGCAAATACAATTAAGAATATTAGAAAATTTTAGCCGAAATCCCACAGAGGTTTCTAAGAATTTAAATGAAGTTTTTGAGAGTAAATTCCCTCTAGAAGTAGAAGGTGGTCGTAGGTAAATGAGCAGTTATCTATCTTTTATTCGAGACAAAATGATTTCTTCAAAAGATAGAAAGATACCTCAAGTAGTTATTTTAGGTTTGGAAAAATCTGGTAAATCAAGTGTAGTTAACCGTTTATTATATGGAACTGTTTCTGAGGCACAACCTAGTCAATTAACTTGCTTTATTAATGTCACATATGGTAAATCCATTTTAACAATAATAGAAGCTGATGAAGAAACAGCAAGAGAAAGTCCTTATTTTCAAGATATTTTGAGTGAGATTGATGGAGTTGTTTTTGTTATTGATACTCAAACTATAAGGCATGTAGATGCATCATTCGAGTATATTTTTAGCTTATTGGATAAAATACCACAAAAAACATCTATTCTTTTCTTGGCAAATAAAACGGATGTGCCAAATTCTATACCCTTCCCTGACCTATTACAGGATGAAGCTTTTCAAGTTATTATGACAGATATTGATCGTTCAGTTTCTATCTATCCTGTAAGTGCAAGAACTGGAGAGAACTTCTACACTGCATTTGATTGGATTATTTCAAGAATGACTGGCCGTACTCCACTTAGAGAAGAAGTAAATCCAAAAAGAGTCATCATATTGCAAGAAGGTGGAGTTCCAGCATTTGATTATACTTTTGATGCTTCAATAGAAGAACATGATAGTACTCTACTGGGAGGGCTAATAAGCGCGCTTAATATAATGGCAACCACGATATTTGAGTCTGAATCAGTCATGGATGTTGTTAAGCTTGGTAGAGTAAAGATGGTTATAAGAAAAATGGGAGGATGGAGCATCGTTCTTTTCGTAGATCGTGATGATAGCGAGTCGAAAGCTCAATCTTTAGCAGAAGAAATTCTTAATGCTTTTGTTGAAGAAAAAGAACGAGATCCAACAAAAGAGATGCCAAAACAAGTCAAATACGAAATTTTGACTAAAATCCCTGAAATCGCTATATTGTTGGATAAGCAATTTGACAATGTGGAGGAGCAATATTAAGGAGAATGAAAATGATAAATCCAAATGTAACAAAAGAACCATGTTTGGTGTTTAGTGTATTCAAAGATTATGGACCTGAGATACTTTTCAATAATAGTAGTTTAGACGAAAATACAGCCTTAACTCTTGTAATGTCTGGAATGACATTAGTAGAAATGAATAAACAATCAATAGGTAGAGTTGATGGCTCAAAAAATCCTAAAATGCTTGGACCAATTCCTGTTCCAGATCATGATGCTTTAAAAGCAATTGCAGTCCCTTTTGAAACTGAAATCACTAGTTCAGCTGATGAAAGAATAGCAGCTTCTGGGCACAGACTTTGTGTTGCTTATTTCATTTTCGAAGGAATAGCAGTAAGAGAAGTTTTTGATAGTTATGGATTAATTGAACCTTATTTTACACTTATAGGGAGAGGATTACAGAAAGAATCAAATATAAACCCAACGTCAATCAAAAATCTATATGATAGAATGATAGATATGTTTTCTGGAAAAATTCCAAGAGTTTTTGGAATAAATCCTGATAACTCACTTAAAGAAATGATTGGAAAAAGGTTGGAATACTCTGATTCATATCTGCTCTGTGATTTACACAAAAAAGAGATGTACATTCTTCTATATAATCCCTCTTTAGATGTTTGGAGAAAACGAGAAATCTTCAAAGTAGCTTCAGAGCTTAATTCTAATATGTTTAGAAGTGCTTTAAGAATCAAAACAATAGAAGACGTTAAAGAAATGACAAGAATCTTAGAGATTCTAAATATAGAAATTGCTCCAGTATAACTTTGTTTTAATTATTTCACTCTTTGAGTGAAATTTTATTTATTTTCATGGAACAAAACTCATCATTTTCAAATCGTCTCTAGTATGCCATCCCACCTTTTTGTAAAATTCAATAACTCCCTCGTTATCAACTTCAACAAATAAATGAACTTTATGGATTTTCTTTTCTTTGAACCTTTTATGCAGTTCCTCCATCATTAGTCGACCATAACCTTCCTTCTGAAGTTTTGGATCAACAGCTAAATGGTGAACATACCCTCTTCTTCCATCAAAAGCTCCAATTACAACAGCTATAATTTTATTGTCTTTTATACCAACGAAAAAAAGATCCGCACTATAATTTAAAACTCGTTGTACTTGATCTCTCGTATCTGAAGAACCTAATGTTATACCACATATCTCCCATAATTCATTTACGCGTTCATACATATCAATGTTAAAGTTTACAAATTTCATTAACTCTCAGAAACAATTTTTCTTAAAGAATTTT
>JBHLQZ010000053.1:0-8183 GCA_048883065.1 Candidatus Thorarchaeota archaeon
AAAATCTTCAAAAGCAATTTATTTGTGATATATGGGAACTTTTTTAACAAATAGATTAAATAATCACATGAACTGAATAAGTTTAGTTCAATATTTCAAATTTAAGATAATTCAAATTAAAAACAAATATCAAATGTAATAATTAAGCTTACATGAAATTTACAATAAATAGAAGGATATTATAATTTAAAACTCCTATCACGATCATAAATTACCTAAAAATTACAAATACACAGGAAGTTGTGTATTCAATGTATTTAAAGAAAAAAAATTAAATTGAAGCAAGTATTAGGGTAGGGGGTATTATAATATCCAAGGATTTTATCGTAAATTACATACTACACAAGACGACATATTCATTTGCTAAAGGTGAAATACATGGGAACTAAAAACGACACTTCAACTACAAAGTATGAAATAAGAGCATTATTTGAGATAGATGGAGTTGTGGAGAAACCTGATATCATAGGGGGATTATATGGACAACTTGATGGTCTTCTTAGTGAGAATCTTGATATCCGCGAACTCCAAAAAACAGGTCGAATAGGAAGAATAAATGTTGAACTTTCAAGCAGTAAAGGAAAAACCAAAGGTAAAATAATAATCCCTTCAAGTCTTCAAAGAATGGAAACAGCTATTCTAGCAGCAGCAGTTGAAACCGTGGATCGTGTAGGTCCATGTTCATGTAAAATTCAATTGGAAGAAATTGTTGACATAAGAATTAAGAAAAGACAATCAATTGTTGATCGTGCTTCAGAAATTATTAGAGAGTGGGATCAGAATGTTAGTCCATTTTCTTCTTCTGTTAGTTTAGAAGTTGAAAAACCATCCAAAATTAGTCAAATTATGAATATTGGTAAAGAAGGTTTTTCAGCAGGTCAAGGTTTTGAAAAGGAAAAGAAAATCATTCTTGTAGAGGGAAGGGCTGATGTTGTAAACCTCTTAAAATATGGTATTGATAATACTATCGCTGTAGATGGTACTAGCATCTCCCCCAAGCTTGTTGATTTAATAAAGAAAAAAACAGTTACAGCTTTCTTAGATGGGGATAGAGGAGGAGATTTAATTCTCAAAGAATTATTGCAAGTAGCTCATGTTGAATATGTGGCAAGAGCTCCAGAGGGTAAGGAGGTTGAGGAATTAAATGAAAAGGAAGCAAAGAAAGCTTTGGATGAGGTTGTTTCATTAGAAAAAGCTGTATTTCTAACTGGTGTAGATAAAGGATTAACAGTAAAAGAATTTAATGAAAAAGCAAAACCACAGAAGAAAAAGAAACTTGGAATTCTAAAACCAAGAAAAGAACCTGAAATAAAGGAAAAAGAAGAAGTCAAACCTACTAAAGAACTTGAGAAAAGGAAACCTACTCCTACCTCAACTCCAAAACCTTCAACACCTTCAAGGTCTTATACACCAAAACCCAAACCACAAAAACCTGTACAGAGACAACCTTCTACAAAAGTAATACCAAGATCTTCTTCTGTAACTTCAAGAAAGCCTTCAACGAGAAGATCTACTCAAAGACCACCCAGAAGGGAAATACGAAAAGTACAATTACCTGAATATTTAACTAAAACTGTTAGTGATATTAAAACAAAATTAGAGGTTGTAGTCTTTGATGATGATGAAAAAGAAATTCTAAGAAGTACAACCGCAAACATCTATGATGAATTAGACAAAATCGAGAAAGCAAATACCATAGTAATTGATGGTGTTATAACCCAAAGATTACTTGAAAAAGCGTACTCAAAAGGAATAAAAACTGTAATAGGTGCTAGAAAGGGAGAAATCTCCAAAAAACCCACAAATGTAAAGATTATTGAATTTAAAAACATCTAATTCTTCCTTTTTTTTTATTTTATGCCAAAAGCTTTAAGAGTAGATTCTAGAATTTTAAACAAGAGTTGATGCCCTTGGAATATCAATAACTTTAAACTATAGTTTTTTTAACAAGGTTGTTGTAGGGCATAATATCTTAGATATTTCAAAGATTCTTGGTGAAGAATTATGTCAATTGATGAAAAAATGAGACTTATTACTAAAAATGCAGAAGAAATAATATTAGAATCAGAAATTAAGAAAATAATTGAAGAAAAAGAGAAACCAAGAACTTACATAGGTTTTGAACTTTCTGGATTAGTGCATTTAGGAACCGGAGTAATTTGTGGAAACAAACTAAAGGACTTAGCTGCAGCAGAATTTGAAACTATAGTTTTTCTTGCTGATTGGCATAGTTGGATTAATAACAAGCTTGGAGCAGATATGGATAAAATTAGCATAGCTGGAGAATATTTTCAAAAAGCTTTCGAATCTGTTGGAGTGAAAGGCTCCAATATTAAATATATTTGGGCTTCTGAGCTAGTTGAAAACAGTGATTATTGGGCTAAAGTAATACGAGTGGCTAAAGCAAATACCTTATCCAGGATTCTGAGAACAATGCCTATAATGGGAAGAAAATCAGAAGGAGAAATGGAATCGGCTTTTCTCTATTATCCAGCAATGCAAGTTGCTGATATATATGATATGGAACTAGACCTTGCTATGGGGGGAATGGATCAGAGAAAAGCACATATGTTAGCTAGAGATACAGCAGAGAAACTGGGTTATACAAAACCCGCATGTCTTCATACTCCATTATTGACAGGTTTAGAAGGGTATGGTAAGAAAATGGATGCAGAAGCTGTTCCTGATTTATCTATGCAAATAGATGCTAAAATGAGTAAATCCAAACCAGATACTTGCATTTTTGTTCATGACAGTGAAGAGGAGATTTTAAGAAAAATTAAAAAAGCACATTGTCCTCCAAAACAACTTACAGGAAATCCTATTACTGAAATGGTTCAATATATAGTATTTGACGTACATGATAATTTCAAGATAGAACGAGATGACAAATTTGGTGGTGATATAGATTTTAAATCAGTTAGTGAATTCAAAGAATCTTATTCACAAGGAGAAATTCATCCAATGGATCTGAAGGAGAATTTAGCTGAAGTGTTAAGCAAAATGCTGAAACCATCAAGAGATTTCTTTGATAAACGTCAAGATTTAGTTGAAACTGTAAAACAACTATAATCCCTCTCTTGATTTTTATTTTATTAAAAAAGAAGTTAATGACAAAAAACTTCAAGATTAAAGAAAATAATATTTTCCTGCCTTTTATCGAGGACCTTCTAGAGAAAGCATAAGCTATCAGGGAAAGAAGGAGCAAAAAAAAGGCAATAGACTACCATACGGGCTCCTATTGAGTAGAGTGAAACATTCTACACTATGAAATATGGTCAACCCTGGTAGTCAACAGTTGCTCCTGAGGAGCTCAGCTAACGGATAGGGGATAGTCCCAAAAATGATGTTTAGAGTTAGCCTCAGGGGCATTATAATACTTTTAAAGAGCAAACAGAAAGAATAAATATTAAATTTTTAAAAATCCTTAGAGGGCGAATGGTTTAGTGGTATAACGCTTCCCTCACGCGGAAGAGATCGCAGGTTCAATTCCTGCTTCGCCCACCATAAACGTAGTTGTTTCAAGGTAGGTTCAAACATGAACACAAATGAACCAGCAAAAAACAAACCTTCTTTTATTGACTTATTTTCTGGTGCAGGTGGTTTTAGCTTAGGCTTTGTAGAACAAGGTTTTCAAGATTTGCTGGCAATAGACAATGATCAAGATGCAATTGCAACGTACAATTCTAATTTTATTGCTACAGTTTCATTAATTAAAGATATAAGAAAAATTCATTCACTTGATATCTTAAGAACAATAATTTCTACACCAGATGTTGTCTTAGCTTCACCTCCTTGTGAGCCTTTTACAGCTGCTAATCCTCAACGTTTTCCCAAGACATGGTCAAGATTTTATGATGATCCCCAAGGAGACTTAATATTTCACGCTCTCAGAATCATTGGTGATTTGTTACCTAAAGTGTTTATTATTGAAAATGTTGTGCCAATGATTAGTAAAGATGGAAAATCCATCTTGAAAGAAGAATTCAAAAAAGTAGGTTTTGAAAAAATATACTTTAACATTGTAGACGCTGAAAAACATGGTTGTCCAAGTTCAAGAAAAAGAGTGTTTATCTCAAATATGTTTTTAAAAATCCCTCTCTTAAAATCGAAAAATGTAATCGAATCATTACACGATTTACCTTCCCCCTCTTTACCTAATGACTATCCTAATCATGTTTTTGTGCATCTCCCACAAAAGGTGGGTGATAAACTCTACAAAATAAAAGAAGGACAAGCAGCTGTATTTTTCAAGGGATCTAAATTGGAACAAAAACAATGGGTAAAATTACCTTCGAATAAAATTGCACCCACTATTATGGGTAAGTCTAGATTCATTCATCCGATCGAAGATAGAGCAATCACTCCAAGAGAGCAAGCAAGATTGATGAGTTACCCAGATAACTTTGAGTTTAAAGGAAATCTTGACTCGGTTTACAATCAAATTGGAGAATCTGTTCCTCCAATAATATCAAATCTAATAGCTCAAGAAATAAGAAAAAAATTGGATAATTTTCTCTAAGTTGAAGTTAATAAATCACGAAAACTAGAAAAAATTGATCCATAAGGGATATCCATAACTCTCTGGAAGAGATCTCGAGCTTTCTTCAATGAAAGGAAATCCTTTGTTGATTTTACTCTACCTTTTTCATTAACAAATATAATCTCCTTTTTTCCTACCCAAATTAGCTTCATTTCTCCTCTTCTTCCAATTACTTCACGTGATCCTATTAAGAATGTAGAATCACTTGTAATAAGCCAAGTTTTTGAAGGTTTAGAAGTTTGAATCAAAATACCCTTTTGTTTTAAATGATTACTAATATTAAAACTCGAAAATTGAAAATTAAAATCACTTATTAATCTCTCATAAGGTTGAAATTCTTCTAGAGGGGACATTTCCTTCACATGATCTAATGAAAGAAAAGGGAGTTCAGCTGGTAGAAATAAAACTTTGGAATAGGTTTCTTCAATTATTTCTCCAACTGCTCCTTCTTCGGAATGAACAACTAAATCAGCAATTATTCCAAGAGGACCATCTAACAGAAATCCAATTTGCTGATTGTTTTTTTGATCAAACACTGGAATGAGTACAGATTTTTTCGCAAGTGAAAGTTTTACTTGGTTATTATCGAAAGTATATTCGTAACTATGTGTTATCTTTAGAGGACGGTTCATGATGCTTAACCTCATTTACATTCACCAGAATATTCTAGTCCTCAATATCGATATCTATTGATTCTTCTTCCTCTATACGTTTTTTACGAACGTGTATCATCTCAGCGAGTTTGAGTGCTTCTATACCTAATTGAGTTATTAGATAACGACCTCTTATTGCTTCACGAGTAATAAAACCTTCATCTTGAAGAATATCTGTATGGTGCTTGAAAGTTCCACCTCTCAAACCTGTAGCTTCAGATAATTCTTTCTGATATTCAGGAGATTTTTCTAGTATTTTTAGTATTTTTAAACGGTTATTATCTCCTAATGCTGAAAGTAGATTTCCTGCATTCTCAAAAAATACGTCGTTTGTATCTTTGGCAGTTAGTTTATCATCTTTTGTTAAAGTGATCTCGCCTTTTTCTGCATCAAATTTAACTTCTTTTGCTTTACCAAATGCTGTACGCAAAGTTGATTCAAGGTTTTTTCCAACAGAATCTACTACTTTAGTAACATATTCTGTTATTGTACCATCGGCGTCAAAATCAGCATTACTAATGATTCGTATTGGTCTTGGACCTTTATGAGCTGCACGAATTTTACTAGCTCTTCTTTGAAGTCTAGCAAATTCTCTTCTAGTTTGTGCTAATTCAGATTTAGTTTGACTTAAATCACTCATAGCATCAAGAAGGTCTTTTTCTGCATCTCGTAAATTCTCTTCTGCTTCTTTTTGTCTTTCTATATTATCTTCTTGGTAAGCTATATCGAGTCTTCTTTGAGCTTCATGAACCATCCTACGAGAATTATCAACACCTCTTCGAGCAACATCAACTTGTCTTTGAGCTACATCCAACTCTTTTCGTGCTTTTTCTATATCTCTAACAAAATCTTTGTATTCTTCATCTGAAAAAGTAACAGCTTCTCTTATTTTTTCAGTTCCTTTCTCTATATACTTCTGAACATCTTTAGAGAGCTTTTCAGAAACCTTTGAAGCGATTTTTGATCCTTCCTCTGAAATTTTTTCAACCTTCTTGGATAAATCTTTCATCTTTTTCTCAAAATCTTTAGAATCAAATTTAAAATTTTCAAGTTCATGTTTGAAATCTTTAAAATCGATTTTGAATTCATCATTAAACTTCCTCTCAAAAGCATCTTTTGAGAAGAGAGGTTCTCGATGAATGGGTCTTGGATGAGGTCTTGGGTCAGGTTTACCACGATGAGTATCTCTTTCTCGTCTTGCCTTAGCTTTCTCCTCAGCAATTCGTTTTTCTCGTTCTAGTCTTGCTTTATCAGGACGTGCAGACGGAGCTTCCTCAAAATCTTTATATGCTTCAGATTGAGATTTTGCTAAATCTTTGATAATTGCTTTTAATTCTTCTATTTCCTCCCTTAATTCATCAATTTGTTCGTCTTTATCATTTGTCATTTTATATACACCTCTGAATGATCGTAACTCCCTCCCTTGTCGAGTTCACAACAAGAACTAAGAGTTTCCCTTATTTCTTCGCGGAGGTCAGATAAATCTTCTTTAAAATTATCAACCATTTCAATAATGGACTCTTTTAAGTCTTGTATGAAATCTTCTAAATTATGAAAAAAATCATAAAGTTCATCAGAAAAATTATGAGTGTTGCGTTTTTCTCTGTATTCCAATTTTTCCACCTCAGAAAGCAGCAACCTCATATTCTTTTCTTTTGAATGCTTTTCTTGCTCTTTGCAATTGGCCTAATTCATCTTTAAGCCTACGAATTTCTTGATCCAATATTTTAATTGTATCTTCCTGTTTCATGTTTCTCACCTATCATTTACAGACATTTTTTTGTACTTACAGAAACTTGTAATTAATCATATATAAACCTTTCCAAACATAACTTACAGAAAAATGTATAATTCTCAAAAAAATCATAATCTGTAATTTAAAGCCTTATCTTCGAGAATCTGTGCTACATAGAGAAAATATTTCTCAAGATTTTATTCTTTCTTCTCTTCATTTTTTCTTTGTAGTACTTGTTTAGCAAAGTCTATTGTCATTCTCTCATTTCTGGAATAATCAGAATAGAACTCTTCTGCTCTCTCTATCCATGTTTTCAATAAATATTTAGGAATTTGATCCATTGACAGCAGAATAAAGATAGATTGGTAAGGGACATAGTGTTTTTCTTGTTCTTCAAATTGCTCTCTTTGTTCCCATGCTAAAGAATAGCTCTTCAATGCTTCTTGTTTTTCGTTTTGAATAGAATACAGGTTAGCAAGATAAAAGTGAGTTTTAGAGTAATTTGGGAAGAATTTTTGTATTTCTTTAAAAGTGTTTAAAGCAGAAGAAACTTTGCCCTTTTGAATTTCTAAGAGTCCTTTCTTTACTAATTCTTCACATTTATCTTCTGGATAAAGCTCATAAGATTCAGATATAAAATTCATCCTTAGAATCTAAGGATATTTTTAACTATAAAAAATCATTGAATTTTGACAAACAAGAAAGACCCTTGTTTTATTTTTAGTTTTTCTTAATTTGTGGTTTAGAATTTAAAGCATAGGAAATGTAACTCCCAAAACATTGTTGTAGATATTGCGTAGGTGATACTAATTCATTTTATTTATTTTTTGAATTGCATAGTAATAGCTATAAATGTTTGAGTTTATTAGAGAATCTGAAAATTAGTAATTAAAGAATCAAACAAAGATGTTAGCTTAAACGAGGAGCTAATATGAGTGAAATAGAAAAGAAAGAAAAATTAAAGGAAAATGCAAGTTTCGAACAAATCGATATAACTAAGGATTATTTAGAGGCATTTGAAAGGATTTTAGATAAGGATAGCTCTCTCCTTTCTCCTAATGTAAAGAAGAAAATTTACCCCCAAAATGTAAAAAAAATTACATATAGTCCTCAAACAGAAGCAGTTTATTATTACAAAAGCAAGAATACTAAAGATATTGCAAAAGGGAGGATTTGGGATTTGTTTGAAGATAGAGGAGCTCATGTTGAAAGTAAATTAATCGAAGAATTAAAAGTAATTAAAGAAATTGAA
>JBHLQZ010000054.1:0-8177 GCA_048883065.1 Candidatus Thorarchaeota archaeon
AATCCAATCATAAATATCTGGAAGGAATAAATCTATATTGACAGTTTCTTTTATTTTTTTTGAAACAGCTTGAAAAGATTCAGATAATTGTTGTTCTATTTTCTTGACTCCTGTTAATTCTTCTTCCTCTTCTATTTCTTCTTTTTCAATTTGAGGAATATCTTCTATGGATGGTTGTTCTTCCATCAAAATCACTTTTGAATCTTCATTTGCCATTCAAATGACGCATCAATTATTTCATTCTTTGAAGGTAAATCTTCTTCTTTAGTTCTTTTCAACATTTGGCAGAATTTATCTATTTCGTAGAAAACAGAACCTGAAATACCAATTGTCATTAATCTGTCTTTTGTCTTTGTTAAAATTGCTATGATATCTCCAGCATTTTCCAGAGATACTTTTGGTAACATTGTTAGTTTTTCTCTTAATTTAATAAGTTCTTCTTCTGGATTTAAGCTAATAGTAACAGTTGATGAAAATCCATGCTTAATCATATCTAAAACTTTACTTTCAGCTTCTTCTAATGAGTTTACAACGTTATTATTATAATAATAACTTGCAAGTCTAACAGCTATCTGTTTTAAACCCATTTCTAAATCTTGCTCTTTCAAATCCGGAATATTATGTAATAAACCCATTCTAATAAGAATAAGATCGCGGTTTTTTTTAGCGTAATTTAATTCTTGTTCTGTAATTTCTTTAATAGAATGCAATCTTTTAATAAGTGCTGAAAAGCTTTCTAAATCCATGTTTACAATATCCTCTCTGGTTAGAAAAGGTGTGATTTTTTCTATAATTTTCTCCCAAAGAAGTTCTGATTCTTCTTCGAATCCCGCGTTATTTAGGGAACTCATAAGAAGTCTATATAAAGAAAACTATTAAATTTTATGTTAGAATTTCATGATTCTCTATAAAAAATTCCTTTTTGATTGCTTTCTTCGTAAATCTTTTATTACTGCTTGTATACATTAACAATCATGACTGTTTACCAAGTAGTAAGGAAAAGGCTGAAACCATTAAAAGAACCTTATAAATTCAACAACGGAGACGTTTATTTATTAGTTACAACTACTAATATCTGGATTTGGTTGGGTAGTAAATCTTATTGTGATGAAAAAGCAGTAGGAGCATGGACAGCTAAGGTTATTGAAGAAGAAAACAAAGATCTCTTAATCAAAACTGTAGTTGAAGGAGATGAACCTCAAGAGTTCAAGGATTTAGTAAATTTCGAAGTAGTTGAAGGTGACACTCCAGGCTTCTTGAAACACTTTGAAAAGAAAGAAAATATAGATTATAGACTCCTTCAGATTATACAAAAACCAGATGGTGAGATTGAAACAGTTGAAGTACCTATAAAAGCTAAGAACCTTAAATCAGGTGACTCTTTTGTTTTAGATGCTTGGGATGAAATTTACATCTGGATAGGTAAGAAAAGCCAAGTAAGAGAAAAATACGAAGCAGGTAAAATAGGCAGAGCTCTTGATGTAGAAAGAAAAAGAAAACCTGTTATCTTTACAATAGAGGAAACTCAAGAGCCTAAAGGTTTCAGAAAAATGATTGATGAGATTGCGAAGAGAGACAAAGAATTAGAAAAACAAAGAAAATAATTCATTTTTCTTTGATTATTTTTTTATTTTTACAAACTTGTTATTAAAGAATTTGAGATGATTATATACAATTTTTGAACAAAATGCCTTTTTATAAAATATAAATGTCTTAGTGTTGCTTATTTATGGCTTTTTGAACGATTCTGTGAGTATCTAATAATAAAAAAATATAATATTAATATTGTCGGTATCAGAAAAGATAGAAATTAAAAATTTCGTTTAGATACTTTTATTTACAACAATTTCAAATACTGAAACAATGCCCTCAAAAAAAACAGATGTTTCCATTAAAACAGAGCATTTAATTAAGAACTTTGCAATACCAAAGGGAGAGGAAATTAAGGTTTTAACCGGAGTTAAAATGGAAGTTAAACAAGGTGAATTCATTGCTGTGATGGGACCTTCAGGAAGTGGAAAATCCACTTTGCTTAATATCTTAGCAACACTTGAACCTTTAACTTCAGGAGAAGTAGTTATTGGGAATTTTGATTTAGAGGAAGCTACTTATAAAGACAAACTAGAAATGAGAAGATTACATTCTTCAATAGTTTTTCAGAGTTTTGCATTGATACCTTACTTAACAGCTTTAGAGAATGTTAAACTTCCAATGAAAATAAGAAAAGTGCCTGAAAAGGAAGCTGAAGAAAAAGCAATAAAACATCTTGAATCTGTAGGATTGTATGGGAGACTAAATCATCTACCTGAAGAGCTTTCAGGTGGAGAACAACAAAGAGTAGCAATAGCTAGAGCTTTAGCACATGAACCATCTATAATCTACGCAGATGAACCGACTGGTAATTTAGATACTTATACAGGGAGAGAAATAATTCATCTCTTCAAGCAGTTAGTTAAAGAAAAAAACATCACAATTGTTATGGTGACTCATGATTCTGAAAGTGCGAAACAAACAGATAGAATTTACATTCTTCAACAAGGAAAAGTATTGATAGAAAAAAATAAGGAAAAGCCTAAAAAAACTGCAAAAAAGGAGGGTAATAAATGAAAAAGGGAAAAATATTTTCATTCATAGGATTCTCTTTTCGTTCGATGTTTTCAAACAAGAGAAGAAGTATTTCAATTGGAGCTGGAATGGTTTTAGGTGCTGCTATTTTTTCAAGTATCTTCTTTTATGGTGCAATTATTAATTCAATAACTGTACAAGATATGATTGAAAATGTTGAATTTGAGATCTCATTTCAACCATATGAAGAGCCAATTGAACAAACTCCTCAAGAATTGGCAAATTTGATTAAGCAAGAAGAGGAATTTGAGGAATGTATAGTAACCTATGGAAATACATATGTAATAACGACAGAGACAAGTTACACTTTTTATAATTCTTATTTAACACCTTCAGTAAATTATTCTGAATTTTCTGGGATAGATGTAAGTCAACCTTATTTCTCTCCAATAATTGTGCAAGAAGAGTCAATAAATACAACAATTGCTGATAGAATAAATTTAGTTGCTGGAGAAATTAATTTACAAGATGATGGTATATTATTATCCATAGAACAATATCGATCACTTGGTATCCAAATTAATGACACTCTTCCTTTTACTTTTGGTCTAAATAGATCGGTTTGGGCTGAACCAGACATGATAGAAGTTAATCTTTTATCATATGATCTGAATTTAACAGTGAAAGGTTTCTTCAGATCAGGTTTAATGTTAACAGATGATGATATAATTGTTAGCAGTCATAATTTCAATCAAAGTGTTATTGGAAATTTAACGTATTACAAAATGTTTCGACTACCAACAAAACTTAATCTAGAAAAGTTACCTCTTAATGACATACAAGATTTAAATGAAGCAATTGATGTTGCTATTGCAAGGATAGAGCAGAAATATCCCTTAGAAGGAAACAATATCATTTATGGCTCTTTAATGATGCATCAAGGAATAATTATTTTCATGCAGATTATAGATACCGTTCTTTATATACCTGCAATTGTTTTATCTATAATTCTCATAAATCTTGGAGCCGAACTATCATTACAAGAGAGGAAATTTGAAATTTCAGTTCTAAAAGCGCAAGGAGCTTCGCCTAAACAAATTAGAAGGATGATTTTTTCGGAAGTACTAATTATAGCTACTATAGGTGAAATAGTTGGTATTTTCTTAGGTATACTTGGTGCTGCAACTGTTTTATCTACATATCGCTTTATGTTGATAGATTTCTCAACTTTAACACAAGCATTAAGTATTCTGAAAATAAAACCATGGACCATCATAACAACAGTTGTAATAACAGTAGGGATTCTTTTAATAGCAACTGTAAGGAAAACAAATGCTTTCATAAGGCAAGAAGTGGCTATTGCAAAAACGATTGAAAGGGAGAAAATAGGATGGTTTAAGAAAATTTATGGGGATGTAATATTCTTTTTGTTAGGATTAATTGGAGTAATTCTTACTCTTGTAGCAGATCTTAATCCTGATGTATCATACAGTTTTGTGGTGAGTCTTCTTCAAATGTTCTCTCCAATACTTTTATGGTACGGATCTGCTGGAGTAGTGAGTCGACTATCAACAAAAGTACCTGAAAAAATGGATAAAATTCTTGTTAAATTGTTCAAAGATATTGGTAGTTTACTTAAAGGTAGTTTATCAAGAAGACATCAAAATTATCCAAGGATGACTGTTTTATTATGTTTATCAGTTTCATTGTGCATTTTTTCAGCAATTCAAGGTGAAACAGGTGCAGCTGAAATTCCACGATATTCAGACGCAGTAATAGGAGGAGATATGAAAGTTGATATTTTAGGATCTTTCCAGGACCTTTCTCCCTCTGATTTTACTGGATTTGAAGATAAAATTGAAACTGTTATACCCATCTATTATACGATGTTCAGAATAGGTCCCAGGTGGATTAATTGTTTCGGAATAGATCTACAAAGTTATGGTGAATGGGCTTTCTGGCATAAAGATTCAATTGTAGGTTATCCAAATTGGAATGAAGGTCTTGATGTTCTCGAATCTGATCCACTTCAAAATGTAGCTGTTGACCTGTCAACTTCTAGATATTTAGATATAGATACAAATCCTTCATTCAATTTTACAATTTATAATCAAACAAAATATTCTGCTAATGCCGCAATAATTATAGATCATGCACCAGGGCTTTCGATTGATGTTGCTGAACTACCGATTTTTTTTGGTGAAACAGGATATTATACTATGATTGTAGATAAAGAATTTATGTCTGCTTATGCACCTTTAACTAATACAATAATTAGTGCAATTATTATTCTAAAACAAGGAGTAGATCCAGTTGAAGAAAATCTTTCCTTTGAATTTAATTCAAGGTTTGATTGGATAGTTGAAGCTCAATCACATGCTGAAGAAATAGAACTTTCTAAAGCAAGAGAAGGAATGAGTTTTGGATTTCCTGGTCTTCTGACAATCAATTTCATCATATCACTAGTTGGAATGGTAATAGGCGTTTCAATTTTTATGTTCATGATTATTAACCAGCGTAAAAAAGAATTTGCAATTCTAATAGCTGAAGGAGCTTCAAGGAAGCAATTAATCAAATTAGTTCTAACAGAAGTGCTATCAATGGCAGTATTCGCGACTTTATTTGGAACTTTTATCGGTTTCTTGTTAGGATATCAATTCAATGATTTCTTTAGTACAATTAGTTTCACAACATTCAATCGTCAAATAATCTTTCCACCAATTCCTTTAATTGCTACAATTATTGGAGCATTTGCAATAGTAATTTTATCAACACTAATCCCTGCAATTGTGGCAGCAAGAACTGATGTTGTTGAGGAGATGAGAACAGAATAGGTGAAGAAAATGTATGATGTAAGTTCAAAAGTTAAAATTCAACCTCTTCCAGAGGGTTTAACTCTTCAAGCAATTGATATTTATCATGTCTATGGATTAGAACACCAGAACAAAGTAGTTGCTCTAAGAGGAATAAGTTTTGATATAAATAAGGGGGAAATTCTTGGAATAATTGGTCCCTCAGGAAGTGGTAAATCCACATTATTACTCTCTTTAGGAGGAATGTTAAAGCCTACTGCTGGTCAAGTAATATATTCAGATGGTACTGATTTAACAAAATTGTTAGAAGAGAAACAATTCGAATTTAGAAGAAAAAACATAGGTTATGTATTTCAAGAACAAAATCTAATTCCATATTTATCAGCTGAAAAGAATATTGAGATGCCAATGAGGTTAATCGGTATATCTTTAGGTGATAGAAAGAAACGTGTTAGAGAACTCATGGAAAGACTAGGTATCTGGCATAGAAGGACACATGTTCCTAAAAGACTGTCAGGTGGAGAGCAACAACGTACAGCGATTGCTAGAGCACTAGCTAATAATCCAAAACTAATTTTTGCAGATGAACCTACTGGCAATGTTGATTCAGAAACTTCGACTCAAATTCTGGAATTATTCAATGAACTTAAGGAAGAAATGGAAACATCCTACTTAATTTGCTCTCATGATCCAGTAGTTGGAGAATTTACTGATAGAACTCTTGAAATAAGAGATGGAATATTAATAGGGGAGCATCTGGAAGACATAGATTTAACAGATTTAGACAGTTCAAGATTTCTGGTAATCGATAATCAAAATAGAATAACTCTCCCAGAAAAAGCTATTGCACAATTTCATGGTTCAATACTCTACACATGGGATATTTCTGATGAAGGTTTGATTCTGAAACCATTAGTTAAAACAGATCGAAAAATCGAACGAAAAATAAAATTCTGTACAACTTGTGGTATGGAAATTCCAGAAGGAGAATACTCTTGTCCCAGGTGTGGTGCAAAATTATCTAGAGTAGTACGTTAAAAATCATCCATTCCTTAATCTTTTTAATTACTATCTCTCTCTTCAATTACATGAAGATTTATCTTGTACGCCATGGTGAAACTGATTATAATAGAAAGCATCTTCTCATGGGACAAATGGATATTCCAATGAATGAGTTAGGTATAAATCAAGTAAAGAAATTAACAGATGCATTAGAGAATAAGGGTATCACTTCTATTTACAGTTCTGATTTATCAAGAGCTTTTAAGACTGCAGAGATAATAGGTGAAAGATTAAATCTGAAACCTATACCCATCAAAGAATTTAGAGAACACTCAATGGGGGAAATGGATGGAACTGAATGGACTCAAGAATTAGAAGACATGACAAAAGAAGAATTTGAAAAACTGATAGTTGAAGTGAAGGCTGAAAATCTTGATAGTTTTTACAATAGAGTATGGGATAAATTTTTGGAGATTGTAGAAAATCACAATTTAGATGGTAAAATGCTTTTTGTTATGCATGGAGGTTGTACAAGAACAATTTTTATGAAAATTGTAAATGCAACAGATGATGTCTTTGGAACTTTAAGGCAGAATAATTGCTGTATAAACGTTGTTACTTATAATAAAGAAAAAAAACTAAACAAATTCATTATAGAAAAATTGAATGATACAAATCATTTAAAAGAGTATCAAACAGATTTTTAGAAAAAAACTAATATTGAAGAATTTTTGAATGGTTGATAAGATGAATGAAAAAATTATTCCACCAGAACAACGAATTCCTTCAAGAACTTATAGAGTTAAGATTAAGGAAACAATTGGTAAAAGACTAGTAGCTGAAGAAAACATCTTTATTCTTGAACCTGATGATTTTGAAAAAATAGAATACAAACCATATGACACTACAGAAGAAAAAGAAGAAGATTTACCCAGACTTAAGTATGTTTTAGATAAAGTTTATCTTCAAAGAATCGATAAAGATCCTTCAAAATTGTTGGTCACTTTATACATGGATTATGGTTATTTAAGACCTAATTGTGTTAAAGAAATGGTAATAATTGATAAAAAAAGAAGATTTTTGAGTGAAGCTAAAGGAAAATGCATCCTCAGACTTTACAATATTGATTTATACGAAATAGCTGAAATTCCTTTAAAACATTCTTCTGAATTCAGATTCCATCCAATATCTGGTGCTCCACAATTATTTATTGGACTAATAGAGAACCTGAAAGAAAGAAAGGAGTATTATTACAGAATTGAATGCTTTAATTATGAGGGAAGATTGATAGCAGCAACAAAAATACACAAGATTATTGCTAGTGTGCAATCTCCAAGCAAGCAAATATTTTTTGTATCAACTTCAGATATGCATGGAGGGCATGCAGCTAAATTCAAACGAGGGAAAGCAAGAGGATCAAAAGTAAAGAATAATCACGATTTATTACGACTAATGGAACATATTAATCTAAAAGAATTTGAATATACTTTTGACTGGGGATATCAAGCTTTTACAACAAGTGGTGACAATGTAGACAATGGTTCATATCACGAATATTGGGCAGATTTGTTCTCTTGTGCATCAAAAAATTTCTCAAACATGCCTTTATTTCCAACAATTGGGAATCATGACTACTACAATGGCGGAACAGGTAGAGGTTCTATGCTTGGAGGAAGAAATCGTACTCAAAAGCACTTTCATATGTTTGTTCAAACACCACGAAAGAAAGGTGGTGCGTTTTATTCTCATGATGAAGGAAATGTTCATATGATACATGTTGACTCAATGTCATTAAAA
>JBHLQZ010000055.1:0-8113 GCA_048883065.1 Candidatus Thorarchaeota archaeon
TAGTTACTTTTTCGAGCTATGCTGGGTCGGACAGCGACATAATGACCTTTTTTGTGGGAATGTACCCCACTGGAGTGTATAAAGCTGACATTGGTTGATATGAGTGGTACTGAAATAACATATGAAGACGAAAAAAAGATTACAATGGATTTTTAGATACAGCTAAGGAATTGGGAATCAAAGTTATTGCTTACTCACCTTTAGAACAAGGACTTCTAACGGGTAGATTTCATAAAAATACTTCTGCAAGAAAGGAAATAGGTTTTCCAAGAAAACATTATACAGTTACTAATAGAAAAATTAAGCAAACAAAGGAATTAATTGATACTCTTGAAAAGATAGGGCAAATACATGATGTAGGTATATCCACAATAGCACTCAGCTGGTTAATAAATTTCCATAAAGATTTAGTTGTAGCAATTCCTGGAGCATCAAAACCAGAACAAGCTAAGATGAATGCAAAAGCAATGAAAATAAAACTATCTACTGCTGAATTGAATGAGCTAGATGAAAAATCTCAAGCTATCTAAGATTCTATAATACATTACTCCAATTGCTTAAGAACTAAAAGAGCTGCATTTTTGCCAGATTCGATTGCAGGTTCTACCATAGGTCCAGGAAAACTCCACATTCCGCATGCATATAAACCTTTAACGAAAGAGATTTTCTGTTTCCACATTAACATATCTTGCCAACCTAATCCTGAGCCTTGGTAATTGAGTGTATACCTGTGATACGTTAATGGGGTGCTAACATCCATGTGTATTATGTGCCTACTTAAACCAGGGAGTCTCTTTTCTAGTCTATTTACGAGAATGTTTGCATAATCTTTTTTATATTTCTCATATCTTTTACCTCTGTTTAGTTTAGGTCCAGCTCTCCAGAAGTTATTGTGATCGAAAGTAGCAGGAGCAAGGATATGAATACCATGATAATTCTCTTTCGCTTTTAAAGTTCGAAAAGAATCATCGTGGAGAGTATTGAACTTTGCAACAAAAGTATTTTTCTCTGGATTGTTAGGTGTTCCAGCTTCAATAATGTCATTTGTGTTTAAGAATAAAACATCTGTACCATCGAAATCATAATCAGCTGGATTTAAATCTGTTACAATTGAAATTGAAAACCAAGAATTAGCGATTGGTGTTTCTTCCAGTTTTTTCTTTAATTTATTAGGTATTAGCTCTGGTTCCAACAGTTGGTAGTAGAGTTGTTTAGCATCAATAGCAGCTACTATGGTTTTAGCAAAGTACTCACTTTTATCATCAAGAATAACTCCAACAGATTTTTTACCTTCAAGTTTTATTTTGGTGACTTTTTTTGAGTAAGCAATCTTCCCTTTATTATTTTTAACAGCTGCAGCTAATGCATCAGGAATCTGTTGCGCTCCTCCTTTTGGACCATAAGCAGAACCACTCATCCCAAGAGCAATGAAAATTAATAATGCTATAGCTGTAGCATCTTCCCCTGGTACAATATGTAAAGCTGCTCTTAAATCTCTGTGTTCCTCCCCTGGGAATATTTCTTCAAGAAAATCCTTCAATTTCATTCTACTATATTTCATCATATTCTTTGCTTTTGAGAGCATTTGGAATCCCGTTGACATTTTACCAAAAAACGAGAGTAATTCTAGATTATCAGTTGGCATTGATTTCATCTCTGCTTCTAGTAAAAGTGCTAAATCAATTAGTTCTGCTAATGCTGAAGTTGGTATTGTTGGGAAGGATCGAATAATGGTTCTTCTAAAATCTTCTTTTTTAGACATTAAAATGTCAACATATTTTGTAGGTCCTAAAATGCGATAAACAGTCTTTAACTGAATGAATTCGATAGGGTCAACATCAAATTCCTTGAGAAGAGAATTGAAACCTTCTCCATCAATGATCCAATGGGCACCAGGATCAAAAATTAAGCCTTTACGAGTATATGAGCAACAGTATCCTCCAGGTCGTTTATTTTGTTCAAAAACAATGACTTTTTTTCCAGCTTTTGCAAGATGGGCTGCACAGGAAAGACCTGAAACGCCTGCACCAATGACTATGGTGTCATATTGCTCAGTTGACATTATAAGAAAAAGATGTTTTTACTATTAATAAAACACTCTTTAGTATCAATCAATGTTTCTGAAGATTTTAAAAAAAGATAAGATAAGGAGGAAAAACCTCCTCCTAATCTTAATCACTCGATTTATTATGGTGGAATTATAAAAAGTGAATATTTCCAAGTAATCGTGAAATTTGATGATATGCTGCGTTTTTTTGTTCTCTAACTTGATTAGAGATGCTCTTAAGATGAATAGTTTGAGCTTTAGTGTTTTGGGATGAATTTTCGATAACACAGTTTGAAACTTTTGATAATTCCTTATCTTGACAATACTCATTAACTAAAACTTTAGTTCTGTTTTTTGTTATTGCTGCTGCTACCATTTTTTACACCTCAATAAATAAAGAAGTTAGAGGAAACTTCCTCTAACTAACAAGTACGATTGGAGGGAGTTAATTTTGTCCTTTCTTCTTTCTTGATTGATTTTTTCCAATTTTTTGTTCCTGCTTATCATTTTTTTGCACCTTTTCTCATGCTCTGAGAATATATTTGCAATATATGTATTTAAAGATTTCGAAATAAGAAACTTTTGCTGGCAAAAAATGAAATTATTTTAACCGTTATCTGAATTTAATTCTGTCGGAATATGAAAAATCCTTTATTTAAAGAGATAAGAAAGAGAAAAAAAATAAGAACTAGTTGTAACTAGTTCGCTTTAAATACTCTTTTACGTCTTCTCGTTACTGCATATAAGAGAACAAAAACACCTATTATCATGCTTGATAGAATAACATACTCGTGCACATGAGGAAGTTCATACTCTATATATTCACAATTTGATTGAGTACTATTTCTGATACTATCAGTAGCTACTATCACATAGAAATAATGACCTTCTGAGGGAAGAATGTCATTAAAAGAATTTGTTCCAACAGAATCAATTGGAGTAAGTCCTTCCACTGACCAGATATAAGAATTCGAACGATAGACATAGTACTCAACTGCTTCATCAATACTGTCCCAAGCTAAAGAGATACTAGCTAAATCCGTAGGATTAGGCAAGATAGGTGCTAATTCAGGGGAATCAAGATCAGAGAACTCCACTTCAATATATTGACAATTAGAATGAGTGCTATTCCCTGCGAAGTTTTCAGCAACGATGGAATAATAGTATAAACCTTCAGAGGGTACTATGTCGGTAAGGTTGTTTGATGCAACTGAAGTAATTGGATCAAGACCTTCTAAAGATGTGATATAAGATGTTGCTCTATAAATATGATATGTCTTTGCTCCATAAACTTTATTCCATTCTAGGTTTACTATATTAGGATTATTTAGATTTGGAAGAATGTATGAAAGATCAGGAGAGGTAGGTGGACATGAATACGTCTTATAAAAGATATCAAAATCGGGCGCAGGTTCTCCTGGAAGTTCTGTATAATCTCTCCAAGAAACATAAGCATTTCCAAAAGAATCTACTGCAAGCGAAGGAAATTCAGAAAACCAATTACTTTCTGTTGAAACTACTTCTGTTGTAGCCCATGAGGAAGAGACAGAATCCCATTGTTTATAAAAAATATCTGAATCTGTCCCACTTCCTCCATTATTAGTTTCATCATACCAAACAACATGTATCGAACCTTTAGAATCAGCTGCAAGTGATGGGTACTGGGAATCACTTGTACTTTTAACAGAGATAATTTCTGTAGTGGACCAAGTTGAGGAAAAGGAATCTCTTTTTTTGTAGAAAACATCATCATCAGCTCCAGCACCAGCATAATCAGTCATATCTTGCCATGCAACATGGACATTAAATCTTAGATCCACAGCAAGTGAAGGATAACTAGTAGAATCAGTACTTTCTGTAGATACTACTTCAGTAATAGTCCAGGAAGAAGTAGAAACATCCTTTCTTTTATAAAAAATATCACAACCGGATCCTGCCCCTGCATAATCTGTAAAATCTTCCCAAGCTATATGGATATCTCCTGTAGAATCAACAGCTAATGAAGGTTCTCTAGAAGTTGATGTACTTTCAGTAGAAACTACTTCTGTAGTGGTCCAGGAGGAAGATAATTTGTCCCAGCTTTTGTAAAAAATGTCACAATCAGTTCCTGCCCCTGCATAATCAGTATAATCATCCCATGCAATGTGAACAGATCCAGAAGAATCTATAGCTAGAGATGGATAAGCAGAATTAGATGTACTATCATTAGAAATTACCTCTGTAGTAGTCCATGAATCGGAGGAAGAATTCCATCGTTTGTAAAAGATATCTCTGTCTGATCCGCTCCCCCCTAAAGAAGATTCTTCCCACCAAGTAATATGCACAGATCCAGAAGAATCAACAGCAAGAGAAGGATCTTGTGAATCTACTGTACTCTCTGTAGTTACAACTTCTGTTATTGTCCATGAAAATGAAGTTGCGTCCCATCGTCTGTAGAAAATATCATAATCTGTTCCCGCTCCTGCATAATCAGTGTAATCTTCCCATGCTATATGAACAGATCCAGCTGAATCTACTGCAATAGAAGACTTATCACAGCTAGCTAGAGTAATAAATGAAATAACTTCAGTTTTATTCCATTTCCAAGCCAATTCATCGCAGGTATTCAAGTCTTGTTGGAAGTGATTTTGGTCAACTAATGCGTTTATATTGAAGGTTTTAAGAGTTGAAGAACTTACAAATATGCTAATTAAGAGTATAATAAAACTCATAGAGAATTTTCTTTTTTTCTTTTTCATAATATCACCTTTTAATCAATAATTCCATTTAATTTTAAATGAAATTTTTCGAATCATGAACAATATGTATAAAAAATAAAAACATTTTCCACTTTTTTCGAGATTAGAAGTTTCAAAAATATGAGGTATTAGCAAATCTTATATTTTTTAAAATAATTTAATATTGATGTCTTATTTAGATAAAATATCTTCAAAAGAAAAAGAACATAATGGTAAAAAAATCCTCCTTTTAGGTCTAACTCAATCTGGCAAAACATCTATTATTAAAACTTTTTTTGAAGGAATGACTCCAGAAGATACAGAATCACTAGATGCGACTATAAAATTTGAAAGTAATTCATATGGTTTTAATGATCATAAAATACAGGTTTATGATGTTGGAGGTCAGATTGTTTATTTGGAAGAAGCTATTGAAAAAAATAAAGAAAGAATATTCACCGATGTTAAATCACTGATATTTGTTATCGAATTGCCAAATATGAGTACTTATGAATTATCGAGGCAGTATTTATTACGAATTTTAAAAAATGTTTATCTCTATAGTGATAACCCGGAAACATATGTCTTCGCTCACAAGATTGATCTAATTTCAAAGGAGTATAGAGATGAAGCAGTACGAGTGTTTAAGAAATATTTTGCAATAGAAGAAGTAAAAAAAATTAAAGTGTTTCAAACATCAATTTATGAAAGCACATCAAAAAAAGCACTTAAAGAAATCCTTGAGAATTAAACCTCATCATTATAAATAGTCTTTCTATTGAAATATTATCAATTTGAAATCTAAACTGATTGTTTGCACTTATTGACTTTTCTATTTTCATTTCATGAAAACATTAATATAGTCTTTCGAAAATATTATTATTAAGAAACAAAAATTGTGTTATATATGAGTTCTAAAGATTCCCAAGATTTCATTAGAGCGTATCCAGATGCAATTAAAGTTATAACTGATGAGAAGCTCTATTTTAGTTTATTAGACGATCCAACACTTGAACCGATAATAGTTATTCTCAGAGAAGGACCTATGACACTTGAAGAGCTTTCAGAGAGATATAATGAATATGTCGAAAACAAGATAAAAACTAATGCTAGGCATTTGAGAATACCAAGTACTAAAAAAGAGCTTAAAAATCTCCTAGTGGAAATATGCTATCCGGAAGATGAATTGAAGGAATTATTAGAGAAAGAAAAACTAACTCAAACTGATGAACAAAATATTGAAGCACAGTATATTAAATGTAAACTACCTAAGGATAAAAAATCAGAAACAACTGTTTATAGGTATATCAAGAAACTTGAAGAAGAAGGAATCGTTTTTGAATCAGGTAGGAGAATTGATCCAGATGGAAGAACAACTAAAGCTCTCTTCTCAAGAACTGCAAAATTATTCATCCCTGCTACTGTTTCTAAAGAATGGTGGGAAACTCCTTCATCGAAGAGAATCATTGAAGCAACTGCTAAAATGTTTGGACTTGCTATGGGTAAAAAGAAACCTGATGTTGAGTGTATAAAGCAATTTATGTTGAATATGGATACAGATACTTCTCAAAAATCAGCTGAATTTTACACAACTCACAACATAGAACTTACAGAGATAACAAAAGAAATGGGATTCAAAGAAATAGATAAAGCTCTAAATTGGCTAAACTATTTGCTTCTTATACAACATGCAGAAGAATATTTAGAAAAACTAAAAAAATGCTTTAAAGACTAAAATCTATCTTATCTCTTCTCTCCTCTTTTGCTTTTACTTTCAGTTTATTTCTTATAAAAAAGAAAAAAAAAAGAAAAAAGGTGATCCTAGTAAACAGCATTACTAGACATAAGCCATCTTAATATACATGAAAGGATTTCTTCTCCTTCCTGGAATTATTTATTTTTGTTGACAATTGTTCTAATAAAAAGAACAATGTTTCATCCTCAATTTCTTCAGAAAGTATTAATTCTTTAATAAATTCATAAACAAGAAGTAAGCGACTTTTTTGTTCTGTGCTGACTGTCATTTATTCACCTCTGAAGAATAAAAAGAGAGATTAGAGAATTCCACGATGTAAAGTTATTTTGTTTGTCGCTTCATCTCTATCTCTTCGTATGTCTTTTGTGAGGAAATTAGTCCTGTAAGCTTGAAATTCTTTGGAGTTCTTGCGTTTTTTCTCTTCACTATAATTAAATTCTGTAAGTTGATTAAACAACTTCAAGATGTTTTGTTCTTCAGCAAAATCATACTTATATAACTCCTTAAGGGTGTTATAGCTCTTAATTAGATGATCCTTGTTTTCTATTATTGATACCATAATACTATCCCTTCTTTTAGATCATACCAGACCAAAGAAATGAACTACTGTGTAGTACCATTAGAGTTTTTGGTCTGTTCTTCTCCTTATCTAACTCTTTTTTTGGTTTGTTTTCAACATTCTTGGTCAATTTGATCACTTTTTATTCCTTTTTTTTGAGCAATCGTTCTCGTGTTCTGAGAATAATAACTCAGCTACATATATAAACATTTCGCACAATGAGAAATTATTCCAATAATTAAAATAAAATATAGAAGTTTTTAGGTTATGAAAAATAAAAATCTAAGATTATTATTTCTTGAAAATATCCTTCACTTCTTTTGTATAAATTGAGGGATTAAGTAGTAATAGTAAGATACTTGCAACATGATTAATTCTACTTGTTTCATAGGAAGAGCTGTTCAAAAAGATCTTACTTACTTCTTCACTATTTTTTTCAAAGATTTCAGACAATTCATCAAAAATGTGTTGATCTACAACACTCATTATTTTTTTAATACTCTCTCTTGTTTGTTTAGGAACTCCTTCTTTTAAACTAATTATTTTTGCAGCTCCTTCAAGAACACGTTGACAAAAATCGCATTCCCATAAATCCTCAGGTACATGAGAAGGGTAAAAGATACTAGCTGTTCTACTATATAACACTCGTGTTGCATTTTGATCTTTCAACAATTGTTGTCCAGCATTCATTACCAATCCTGCTTTTTCGAGGAATTTCAGATAACGATAAAGTGTCTTTGCAGACTTAGGGCTTTTAGCTATTTTATTATATTTTTCTTCTAATTCTTCAACAGTTAATGGACCTTCTTTCAAAGCATTTAATATTGGTTCATACTTTGGGTGTCGTAAAAGTTCATAAATTCTGAATTTTTCATTTTCTATTTCAATCATTCTTTGATTATCTATAACTAAAACTCCTTCCGGTTTTTGTAAAATTATGTTATCTATTGCAGACATCAAATATCCTCGTTTCAAGCGTTCTAAATAAAATTTAGATTCAGCATTTATTAATCTTTCCCTTTTACTGAGTTAAT
>JBHLQZ010000056.1:0-8106 GCA_048883065.1 Candidatus Thorarchaeota archaeon
AGATATTAATCAAACCCATTGAAAGTCCTAATATTTTCCAAAAACTTGATTCAACCTTTGTTTCTTTTGGTTCTTCTTTAATATTGATTGAATTGTGTTTATTATTAAGATACAATACTATCAGGATAAGTGAAGCAATAATTCCTAGGAACCAACCTATAATCTGATACCACATGTATTGAGATATATCTAATGAAGCATTAGCTGCTCTGAATAAAATAGACAAAGCAACTGCAATAGCTAATCCTATCCCTAAATCCTTACTAATGTTCATCTCTTTATTTCTTGATTTTGCAATAAGACCAGGGAAGATTATTAGAAAACAACCTACAGATATTCCTGACATGATGTAATTCATTTGTCCAATCATCAAAGGTTCTAGCAATCTAGCTACTATCATTAATTCCCCCAAAATAAGTAAAATAAGATCTGGGATTTGTTTTCTGAAGAAAAGAAGAATTAATGGAGCAAGTAAAAAAACTAAACCTAATATATTTTCATCAGGTTCGCCTTGAAGTAAAGCGTAAGCATAGATTCTTTCAACTAAATCTGAAAGTGTTTGAAAGAAAAACAGAAACAGTATTGAAAAAAGTATAATAACTGAATATCTTTCTTGAAAAATTTTCTTTATAGTATCCATAAAGATAAAGAAAAAAATACTTCTTTAAAAAATTAATTTTCTTTTGCTAGAGAAATTTTTGCTCAGCTTTTCTTTCTAATGTTGTTTTTACTGAAAAATCCAATGTTGTTGGAGTTTTTGCTGCTTCCATTAAAGAAGTCCATAGCAGTTTTGATTTTTTCACAGAATCTACAAACTCATTAAGTTTGTTTAATGAATCAATAGAAGTCCCTTTATACACGTAAGTAAAAAGAAGTGATTCTTGAACATTAATTATGAGTGTATAGTCTTGATATTTTATTCTTTCAATATGCCCTGTAGACTCAAATATTTCTGATGCAAAGGAATTTATTGCTGCTAAAAATCCACCTATTAAAGCTCCATCTAATTTGGTTAATTCAAGAAATTTCTGAGTGAATATTGTTTGACCATCTTTGTTTAATAATATAAGCATAACAGGTCTTTCTTGTTCAAGTTTTTGAATTTCAAATTCTTCGTTTCTTATTATTCTTGCTAGCACTTTGTCAAAGTTTGTTAATAACAGTCTTTCTGATATAGATGCTTCTTTATGTAAAATTGCTTTCCATTTATCCATTTGATCTATTAATTCATCATACTCTCTGGAAATCTTTAAAGCTAATTTATGTAGCTCTTTTTCTTCTGCAATTAGTTGAGCTTGAATTAGTAGATTTTTTGCTTCTTTTAAATCTAAATTAATTAAAGCAAGTTGTGATTTAAGCCAATATGTCTCAGCCATTAACGAAAAAGAATATTGTTTTTTCGCTATTTCGAATAATTGATCTAGAAGATTCCTTAACTCATTAAAAACATCTTGATCTCCTATTATCCTGAGCTCTTCTAGAAGGAGATCACAAAGATTTAGATATGCAATTGTAGTAATTGTATGATCAATAATCTCTTCTTCTATAACGCTTCTTAATAGTTCTTCAGCTTTCGCTCTTTTTGGTGTTCTTGAGCTTGTTTTTAGTAAAAGAGCTTCAGCAATGTTGTACTTCTGATTCACTAATTTATTATCTTCTTTTTCACTTATCTGCTCCAGTTTATCATGATAGGATTTAGCTCTTTCTAACAATCCTTTATCAAGAGATAGAATTATCAAATAAAATAAAGAATCTGCAGCTCCAGCGTAACTTTTCTCTTTTTCTCTTAATTCATAGCTTTTAGTAAACAAATCTGTGGATTTCTCATAATCTCCTTTTGAATAATAGATGATACCCATACTTTGGTAAGTAGCAGCAAGACCACTAGGGAAATTAAGATCAACAAAATGAGACTTACACTGCTTTAAATATTCAAGAGAATCATCTAGTTCTCCTCTAGTTCTGTATATTGATGAGATATTATACAAACATGCTGCAATCATATGTTTGTTATCTACTTCTTTTGCTTCTTTCATAGAATTAAAATAATAATCTAAAGCAGAATTAAGCATCCCTTTCTTTTGATATATATTTCCTATATTCATACTAGTTATAGCAGAAAAATCCTTATTTTGTAAATCTTTAGTTAATTCGTAACTATTAACATAGTAAGCTAGAGATTCTTCAAGATGGCCTTTATTATCATAGATGATACCCAATCTATTAAGAGTTTGAGCAATATAGTACTTGTTTCCAATTTTTTTTCTTATATCTAAACTTTCTTTTAGTAATTCACTAGCTTTTTTGAGATTATTATGGTATACATACATGGCTATTCTATCTATTGTTTTTACAATTTCTAGCTCATTTTCAATTTCTTTACTTAAAGATAAACTCGCATTTAGATTATATTCAGTTGCTTTTTGATCACCAGTAGCTCTATTACAAATACCTTTCATTCTTAGTAATTGTGCTTTCTTAAGTTTATACTCTCTAGTATCCGATTTATAAACTTCATCTAAAACTGATTCAACCTCTATAATCAAATCAAGAGCTTTTTTGAATTCTCCCATAAAAATTAATATTTCAACAACTAAAATCGATACATCGTTTTCTATAATAACATTCTGAGTTCTTTGACATTCTTTTTTCAATTTTTCAGATAGTTTTAGTGCTTCTTGATATTTTCCCAAATCCATTGTAATTCTAATTTTAAAAAGTTCAATTTTCATTCTTGAAATGTGATCAAGATTCTCCCATATTTCTAAAGCTTTAATCATATCAAGAGCTTCAAAATATTTACCTCTGATTATTGAATCGTCAATTCTCTCAAGCTCTGATGATATTTCCAAAGTCATTTGAAACCCTAATCACTACAAGATGAAGTTTTATGTAAACAAACTTTTCTAAATATTAAAATCTGAGATATCCTTAAATTATTATTCATTCTTACAGATATAAGAAAATCAGGAAGAAGCAAGAAGATTTTTCACTTCTTCTATAACTACAGGAAGAAATTCTCCAACTTTAACTTTTAATTTTAAATCTGCTATTGAATCTAATCCTGTAGGATCATAATTTAAAATTATTAATTTTGCACCTTGTTGTTTTGCTATTTTAGGTAAGTTAGCAGCTGGGAATACTGATAAACTGGATCCAATAACTAGCATTAAATCACATTTTAAAGAATGTTCTTTAGAAATTCTAACCTCTTTATCAGGCATAGGTTCGTTAAAATTAACTACAGATGAGATTATTCTTCCTTGACAATTTTTACATACAGGTTGATTTGGAGTTACAGATTCTGATCTAGAACCCCTTCCATGTGTCTCTCTGTCCCATCCTAGTTCATTTCTTCTGAATCTTGAATCACAATCTAAACACTTCATTATAGTGTAGTTTCCATGAAGCTCAGCTAGAATTTCAGGTTTAATTCCTGATTTTAAATGAAGGTTATCTACATTTTGTGAGATTAAGAATTTCATTACTCCTAGATTTTGAAGCTCAACGAGTGCTAAGTGAGCTGAATTTGGGTCAACTTCATCGAAGTGTTTTGATTTCTTGGGAGGAAGTCCTTTGTCTCTTCTTGTCCAAATTCCATCTTTTCCTCTGAAATCTGATAAACCTGATTCTGTGCTTATTCCAGCTCCTGTAAAAACCACAAGATAATTGGAATCAACTATATTTTGAGCTACAACATAAACATCATTTTTTGAGAAGGTTATGATTGGTCACCTTTTGGTATTCTATAGTCTATACATAAGATTTTAATCTTACTATTA
This sequence comes from Candidatus Thorarchaeota archaeon, assembly GCA_048883065.1. Lineage (GTDB taxonomy): Archaea > Asgardarchaeota > Heimdallarchaeia > Heimdallarchaeales > Heimdallarchaeaceae > UBA460. Next base: position 3,783 of record JBHLQZ010000056.1, read on the forward strand.
ATCTAGAATTTGATTTTAATGGTAATAACCAGGGATATCATTAATGAAACTTATGAGCTAATTTCTACATTAATTCAAAATAAATGTGTTAATCCACCAGGTAATGAAATCAAATCAATCAAAACAATTGATAGATTCCTGAAGAGTAAAGGAATTGCTTCTAAAATTTACAAAGTGACTGAAAAAAAAGCAAATCTGGTAGCAATAATCAAAGGTGTAAATGTTTCACATCCTGGATTAATTTTTGGTCCATCTCATGTAGATGTTGTACCTGTTCCTAATTCTGATGAATGGGAAGTGGAGCCTTTTGCTGGAGAAATAAAAGATGGTTTTATCTGGGGTCGAGGAGCAATGGATATGTTATACATTGTAGCAACACAAATACAAGCTTTCTGTTTATTACATGAAGAAGGATTTAGACCGAAAGGAGATCTAGTTCTTCTGATAGTATGTGATGAAGAAACAGGGAGTAATTTAGGTACAAAATGGATGATAGAGAATCACTTAGAAGAGATAATTGATTCAAACAAAGAATATTGTGCAATAAGTGAATATGGTGGTATGCATCTTTCTAAAAACAAAATAGCTATACTCATTGCAGGTAAAGGAGTTTTCTGGAAAAGATTAAAATTTCAAGGAAAACCAGGACATGGTAGTATCCCTTTTGGAGTGAATAGTGCTATTATAAAATCAGTAAAAGCTATTGAGAAATTAAATAGATATTTTAGTTCTAGAGTTCCTTTCACTACAAAATATCTTAAAAACCTAGCTTTTGGTTTGAGTGTTGGATTCATCCAACGATTAATGATTACTACTAAATTCCTGTTACCTTTTACACTTAAGCTCCTCAAGAAAATAGATCCAGAAACAGCAAGAGTAATTCATGCATTAAGTAGAATGACTGTTTCTTGTAATAGAGTTCAAGGAGGAGACAAAGTAAACGTTATTCCTTCTGAAGCTTATGTTGATTTAGACATAAGAACTTTGCCTGAACAAGATTTAGAATATGTAAATAAACATTTGAAAAAAGCGTTGGGACCTTTATATAAAGAAGCTGAAATATTAACTCCTGAGAAAGAATCAATTGCTATAAAGGGAAATTCTAGTTCTATAGATAATAGATTTTTTAAAACCATTGCAAAGGTAACTAAGCAAGAATTTCCAGAAGCTCAATTAGTTCATGTTTTAGATCCTGGTTTCACTGACTTAATCTATCTGCGTAATTTAGGAATAAATTCTTATGGTTATACACTTTGTGATGAAAAGACTACTATGGAAGATTTCACACAATATCAACATGGAACTAATGAAAGGATAAGTGTCAAAACGACAGAATTAACCTTAAAATTATATTATAATACTGCAAAAGAATTTTTGAAATAGATTTAAATAATTCTAGAATTTACTTTTATAACATAACTTGATAATAGTTATTATTGAATAATAACTGAGGTTAATCAAATGGAAGATGAAAAAACCTATAAAATAATTGAACTAGTAGGAAGTTCTCCAAATAGCTGGGAAGAAGCTGTTCAAGGGATTGTTGCTAAAGCTTCTAAATCTTTAAGAGATTTAAGAATTGCAGAAGTAACAAAACTGGATGTAAGACTTGAAGATGGTATGATTAAAGCATATAGAGCAAGAGTCAAAGTCAGCTTTAAACTAGAAGAGGATGAATAACCAGGAAGATTCAGTCTTTGAGTTGGAAAACTAGTACAATTTCCATTTTATTTTTTCTTGTTAATTAAAATTATTTTCCAAATTTCTTTCTAGCTTTTTTTACTATTTCATCAGGTTTTTCGCTGTATGGATGATAATCTTGACCTAATGCTGTTTGGCTTATGTTATTTGTAACAATCTCTTCTAGCTCTTGATTTATTTCATAACCTAAATAATGACGGTAATTAGCTTTAGCAACAGAACTAGTAGTTCCATTCCCAAGAAATGGATCAAGAATAACATCTCCAGGTTTACTTCCAAAATCTATACACCTCTGAACAACTTCAGATGGTAGTTTAGTTGCATTTTTTCTAGTCCTTCTTTCATAATCTCGATTTATTTCCCAAACATCAAGTGGATAATGTTCTATTTTATTGAAGAAGTAATTCTTCTCATCCTTAACTGCAAATAATAGATGATAATGACTTGTAACGAACTTCCTCCTTGTAAAAACACCAAATTGATATTTCCAAATAATATGGTTTATTAGTGTTAATTTATTAGCTCTTAAAGAATTAAGTAAATCAATTAAATTAGTCCATCCACTAAAAATCCACACTCCAGCATCTTCTTTCATTATTCGAGGAAGCTCTTTGATCCAATTTTCTGTAAAATTAGCATAATTATCTATTTCCACATCAGTATAACCTTCAGCTACGAAATCACTATCTCTATTGTATAGAACTTCCATTTCATTGAAATTCAATCCAAAAGGTGGATCTGCAACAATCATATCAATACTTTCAGGAGGAAGTTTTTTCATACCTTTAATACAATCAGAATAATAAACAGCATCAACCTCAAATGTGAAAATTCTATCATAATAAAGCTGTTTTGCTTCTTCTCTTGACCAATCCATTGTTGGCTGGAACTCAGCAGCTGCTTTATGTGGAATATACTTTCCTGACTTTTTTTGAGATTGAGCAGATTTCATTGTGTTACCACTTAATATTTTTTCAAGCTTAAAACTCTTTTTTTTCTGTTAATATATGATACATTTCTGGTCTTCTATCTTTGAAAATATGGTTCCTTTCGCTCAAGAATTTATCTCTTGCTTCCTCCAAGTTAATCTCTACTATTTGAATCTCTTCTTTATTGGTGCTTGCTTGTGCAATCCTTTCAGCATTAGGAGTAGTAACTTGACTATGACCTTTAAAATGAAGAGAAACATCACCATTTGTTTCTATACCTATTCTATTAGAAGTTATAGTGAAAATCTGATTTTCTATTGATCTTGTAATCATAGCTGTTTGACAATAAGATAGAACTAGATTTGTAGAATGAGCTAAAACATCCATTCCTTGAATTGCAAGACTTCTTGTTGCTTCAGGAAAAATCCAATCCCAACATATTAATAATCCTACTTTTGATTCTCTAACATTATACAAAGTAAATGGTCCATCGCCTGGTTGAAAAAAAAGTTTTTCTCTATCAAAAAGGTGAATTTTTCTATACTTTGCTACGTATCCATCTGGTCCTACTAGCACAGATGAATTGAAGAATAGTTCTCCTTTTTTCTCACAAACTCCACAAACAATGTAACCATTTTTTTCTGCTGCAATTTCTTCAAGTTTTTTAACAAAATACCCAACGGGTATTTCTTCAGCTGTTTTTTCAAGTTCTTTTTTATCAACAAACACGTAACCAGAATTAGCTAATTCAGGAATTACAAGTAAATCAAATTTCTGTGTAGACTTAATTAATTTCGAGATTCTATCTATGTTTTCTTCAACATCGCATAGTATAGGTTGAAATTGTAGAAAACCAACTTCCATACTTGATTTGATTATTAATTCTATATAAATTTGTGGAGAGAAATTAAATTAATGCGTTCTTTTGTTTTATTTTTTCTATGACATCAAAAATTTCACTCAATTTATTTATACAATAGTCAGGTTCTGATTTAAGGGCATTCTCTGGATCAGCTGCATCATAGAGGGCTAAAACAGAATATACTCCAGCTCTTTTAGCGCTTAGTATATCAAATTCTGTATCTCCAACCATTATAGTTCGGGACTTTGAAATTTTTAGTTCCCCCATTATATGTTTGATTGCATCTGCTTTTGTATTTTCTATAGTTCCTATAGGTATATCAAAGAAATGTGTAATGTTAAAATGCTTTAGCCAATAATCCATTCTCTCTTGAGGTTTTCTTGAAACAATCGCAAGAAAATTTTTCTTGTGTAGAACTTCTAAAATCTCAATAACACCTGGAAAGAGTTCTCTTTGGTAAGCATATTTTTCTGTTAATTCAACATATTTTTTCATAGCTGAATCTATAAGAGCTTGGTTATTTGTTTGAAAGAATTCTATAAAATCTAATGTTTGATCTGTATTACCAACTCTTGCTTTAACTTCTTCCAATGTAATATTTGTTATTGAAAAAAATTCAAGAGTCTCAAGCATCTGGTTTGCATATGCTTCTTTTGAATTGGAAAGTACACCGTCAAAATCAAAAATCACTAAAAATGCAGTATCCAAACTCCTATTAAACATTTAATATCACTTTCTTATTACTTTGAAGGAGTAATTTACACTCTTGTAAGATTAATATTCCACTAAATATCTTCCTTTTTTCTCTTTAAAGGTGCACTGCAATTCATGC
>JBHLQZ010000057.1:0-4179 GCA_048883065.1 Candidatus Thorarchaeota archaeon
CTATTCTAGAGTTGATTCATGAAGAGGATAGACCTTTGATTCAAGGTAGAATGAAAGTTTTATCTGAAGGAGGAGAAGTTCCTAGTAGATTTAGGATTCGTTTTTTGAACAAGGACGGATCGGTCTCCTTAGCTCAAGTAACAGGTGAAAACATTCTCTATGATGGAAAACCAGCAAGAATTATGGCTGGGATTAACATAAGTGCTAAGCCTTTTATTGAGCAATCACCAGAACTTGTTACATCTTTACTTAATGCTTTAACACATCACTCTGAACTTGGTTATTGGGTTGATGATATTGGTGATCATACAATTTTTATTAATGATGTTTTATGCGAAACCCTAGGATATTCATTTGATGAAATTAAAGAAAAAACCGTAACAGATTTCTTACATCCCAGTTCGAAGGAAACATATCTTCAAGTATCTTCTGCTAGATTGGAGAAGCATGTTACTGCTAGTTCATACGAATTAATCTTAATCAATCGCATGGGAAAACCTACAACATTCAGAGTTGTTGGGTCGCTTCTCTATGATGAAATTGGTAATCCAATAGGATCGGTAGGATTCTTTACAAATATTGAAGCAACGAAGAAACTATCGTTAGTTGTATCCACATTAAATAGATATGCCTTGTTTTCAAGATACAAAGATCTTTCATCTTTTTGGAAGAATGTCCTAACAGATATTCTTGATATTTTTTATGCTCAAACCGGTTTGGTTTTTCTTGATGGTGAAATTGTAGCAGAAAAAGGAGAATTATCAGATAAATTCTCTCCTCAAGTGTTCATGGAGGAATTAACTAAAAAAGAAGAATTAGTTACTCATCTTACAGGAAACGATTGTGAGAGGATTTCACAATCTGCTCATTCAATCGTTGTTGCAACATTGCTTCTGAACAAAGTTCCGGCAGGTTTTATGCTTCTATGTTCAGAAGTTCCTGATTTATTTAATCCCGAAGATATAGATTTATTCATTGCTTTCTGCAGTCAAATCACTCTTAATTATGAACATCATTTTCTATACATTGAAAGTGAGGAAGAAAGGGAATTTGTATCAGTTTTGTTAGACATTCTTTCCCATGATTTTCTCAATGCCAACACATCAGTTCATGGCTATCTAGAACTATTAAGCTTGGGATTAGAAACTCAAAATGCTGAACAGTTCAGTGATTATGTTGAAAGAAGCATTAAAGCTGTAGAGAGGAGTGAAAGAATACTTCAAATCGTGCAACATCTCACAAAGATTCAAAAAGAAAGAAAATTACGCAGATCAATATCGGCTAAGCCAATTTTGGAAAGTGCAATAGAAAACCAAACCAAGCTAGCTCAACCTCGTGACGTTGCAATCTATCTTGAGTGTTCAGAAAAGACTGATGTTATAGCAGGGGATCTTCTCCTGAATGTCTTTGAAAATATCATAAATAATTCTATCAAATATACAAAAGATGATCCAGTAAAAATTGAAATTGATTGCAGAAATATAGATAGAGATGGAGGACAATTTACAGAATTTTGTTTCAAAGATTATGGTACAGGCATATCAGATGAAGTAAAAACAACCTTCTTTAAGAAACTTGTTAGAGGGGACACTAGATTTCAGGAAGGAGTTGGTTTAGGACTTTATTTGGCTCGTGTAATAGTAGAGGTTTATGATGGTTATTTAATTTTCGAAAATAGAGTACCTAATGATTATTCTCAAGGTACTATAGTTAAAGTTCAACTTCCTTTAGGGTGATTTATTGGCAACAGTATATATTATCGATGATGAAGAAACAATTCAATACCTGTACAAGGAAGGATTGGCACTTGAAGGTCATAAAATCATAGGTACTGCACCAAATGGATTAGAAGCTATACATGATATTGAAAAACTAAAAAAATATCCAGATGTCATTATTCTAGATCATCGTATGCCTTTAAAAACAGGACTTGAAACATTAAAGGAGATTAAAGAACATAAAATAGGTTCAAAATGTAAAATTTTATTCATTACAGCTGATCCTACAGTAAGAGAAGAAGCAGGAAAACTTGGAGTTACACATTTTATTCAAAAACCCTTTAGCATTTTAAAATTAGCAAAAATGATTTCTAGGCTTTAAATTAGATTCTAATCTGTACATTTTTCTTTTGAACTAGTAATTAATTTTTCAGCTATCAAAGTATCAGCTATTCCTTCTACATCTTCAGTTTCAAAACTTCCTTCTTTAATAAACAACAACATAACAACTCCTACAAAATAAATTAATCCTGTTGTAAGAAAAGCAAAACGAAATCCCGAATAGTAATCATTATTATCTAATATTGTACCACCAATAGGTTGACTTATGCTATTAAACGCAGTGAATGCTAAAGAATCAATAGCACTGAACGTTGCTCTTTGATTGGATGGTAGCAAATCCATCACTATTGCATTGATTAAAGGCCATCCTGCATTCATGAATGCTTGTCGAAGGATATAGATCACTAAAACTACTGATAGTGGTGGAAAAATCATAAAGCAGAATAACAAGCCTACTGCAAGAAGCTCAATCCAGAAGATAGCTCTAGCTCTACCTATTTTCTTTCCAAAATATAATGCTATTCCTGAGATGAATGCAGTCAACAATGGAGCAGTTGTAAAAATTAATGTTAATTCTGATATTCTTATCCCATAACTTCCTGTAGGATCTTCAAAGTACCTAGGTAGAAATGGGATGGAAATACCAGCTCCGAATGCAATTAAGAAATCCGCTAGAATAATAATAATAGGTGTTCTATAGAAACGAATTTTCTCTTTGAATGTTTTACAACTTCTCAATTTCTGAAGTATTAGCTCATTTTTACGTTTTTCTTCAAGACTTTCAGCTGTCTCTTCTGCATCAAGTTTCACTTGAAGTGATCTCTTATCATGAATAAAGTACCCAGCGATAGATGCTGCCATTATCACACCTGCACAAATTCGAATTACTGGCATAATAACAGATACTTCGTACCTGTCACCTACATATTTGAAAATAAAATAACCAGCAACACCACCAAGTGCTGTACAAATTTGTTGAATAATAGCCATTAAAGTATAAATTCTAGTTCGTGTTCCTTTAGCTGTACAATCAGCGACCATTGCAGCACCTGCTGGCATCATTAACGATCCTGCAATTGATTGAGTTATCGAAATAACATAAAGGTCAGCAATTCTTGAAGCAAACAAATAATATATCATTGCTCCTATGTATAGAGTAATTCCCATCCAGATGAAAGCATCTCTTCTCCATCTATCAGAAAAAATTCCAGCAATTATTAATCCTACAACACCTATAATACTAGATAAACCAAAAATTAAACCTATAGTTGTATTTCTCTTTGCTTCATCAGGTACCCACAAACCAATTAGAAAAAATGTACTAAGGTATAGAGGTGTCTGAACTAAAGAAACTATAGCCCATGTTCCAAAGTAAAGTTTCAGGTTTAGGTTTAAATCCTTTATCAATTGAAAGGATTCTACTGTTAAATTTCTCACTTTTTGGAACATAAGGAACAAAATAGTATTCTTTAAAGCTATTATAAACCTAGTTAAAACGACTTAGTTTAATAAATTAACCAGAATGTTTCATTAGGTAAGTGAATTTACTAATTTATTAGAATTACGTATAGATTTTATAGACAACAAATACATTAAATGAATCACAATTTAATTTAAGAAGTATACTGATTAAACGATTCATTATATCGATTAGATTATTTGTTAAGGTTTATATAACCCATATGATATTAGATTCACAGATAGAAAGAGGTGAAAAGAAATGGATACAGGGGTATTATTAGCAATTGTACTTCCAGCCGTTTTTATTGATACAGCATTTAAGGTATATTCAACAATAAATTTAGTTAATACTTGGGAAAAGAGAGAAAACTTAAACAGAATCATATGGTTAATTATTATTTGGGTAATTAATACAATCGGATGGGTTATGTATTTATTATTTGGGAGAATACCTAAAGAGACGACTAAAGATGCAGAGACATGGGATTAAAGTTGCTAACCTAACAAAAGATTTCAAGGATGTTAGAGCTTTAAATAAAGTATCATTTACGATAGAAAAACCTGGATTGTACGGATTGATTGGACCAAATGCTGCTGGAAAAACAACATTATTGAAATGTATTTCCAGCCTTTTGGTGCCTACTGAGGGAGATGTTTT
>JBHLQZ010000057.1:4189-8030 GCA_048883065.1 Candidatus Thorarchaeota archaeon
AGAAGTTAATTCGAAAAATCTTCAAATTAGGAGTAAAATAGGTTTCTTACCAGAAGATTCTGGTTTATATGACAAATTATCAGCGAGAGATTTTTTACATATAATGGCTGGAATGCATGGACTAGAAAAGGATTATCGAAAAAAGCGTGTTAATGAAGTAGTGGAATATGTAGGAATAGATTTTTCACCAAATAAAATAGTTAAATATCTTTCTACTGGTCAAAGAAGATTACTTCTTTTTGCAAGTGTTCTATTACATAATCCAGATATTCTAATACTAGATGAAAGTTTATCAGGTTTAGATCCAATTAATAGAGAACATTTAGCACAAATAATGAGAAAAACTGCAGAAGATAAGATTGTTCTTTTTTCAAGCCACATTCTATCTGATATATGGAGATTATGTGAGAGAATTTTTGTATTAAAAGAGGGAAATTTGATTGTTGATGACCATCCAGATTCAATTTTATCTAGAATGATAGATGATACCCATTTTATTACAGTAAGAACTAATTTAGATGAAGTCAAGAAATACTTAGAAAAAATTGATTTTATTAAACATGTGATAATAAAAGGAGACACTATTATTTTTCAAACAGGAGATTCAGAGAAGTTAAGAACCATAATAGCAAAGATGATAGAGGATTTTGAAATATCTTCCTTTGGTCCAAACGTACCAGATTTAGATCAGATTTTTACAAGGTTGGTGAGTGAATAATGAAAAGTTTTCCATCTATCCCTACAAGAGCACTTATTCTAAAAGAATGGAAATACATCAAGGGTAAGATAATCCCCCTTTCAATTGGATTAGCTTTATTCGGATTCTTGACTGTTGGTATGCTCAAAGTACTTCCCAATCTTGCAGAATATCTAGAAGGTTTTATGCCAGAAGTAACACCTGAGATGTCGGTTGAAAGCTTTGTGAATAGCGCAATTAGTGTGATTTCAATCATTGCGGTTATTCTATGTGCAGACGCTATAGCTGGAGAAAGAGAACATAATACTCTTGTTCTTATTCAAACTAAACCAATCAGTCCCTTTTCTGTTATTCTAACAAAGCTTATTGCAAGATATTTATTGGTTTTATTTGGAACAATTGTCTCAGCGATTGTTCTTTACTTTAGTACTTGGGGATTGATTGGATATCCTGATATTGTTTCATTTATTCTAGCCATGGTTGTATATGCTATTACTTTATTCGCGTTCACAAGTATTGGAATATTCATATCAACTATCGCAAAAAGTCAAATTTCAGCTGGAGCAATTGCTGCAGGCATAGTTTTCTTAATTACAATTGTTTCTTCACTCCTAATGTTTGAAGAATTCCAGCCTTATAACATTTTCATGCTTTCTGCTAATTTAGTAACAATGGATTTTCAAGCATCAACAATTGCAATTGGATGTTTAGTATTATTTCTGGTTGGATTTTTATTTTCCATTTTAGCTATTCTAAGATATTACAGTGAGAAAGAACCTGCGAGAAAGAAGGTTTAGATATTGATTTTCTAGGAAGAGGATAAAATTAAAATAAAGCACTGTATTAATTGATATGAGAATTAAAGGTGATTTAGATGTTATTATTATCTCCTAAAGACGAAGTAGAAGAGAGCTCAGAAACACATGAATTTGATCTTGGGATAGTAGGGCATGGTCCTGCAGGTTTAACAGCAGCATTATACGCTTCAAGAGCAGCAATTTCCGTAGCATGTATTGGAAAAGATTATGGAGGACAAATGGGACTCGCTTTAGAAATAGAAAATTATCCAGGTTTTGAAAATATTTCTGGTATTGACTTAACAGATAAAATGAGAGCTCAAGCAGAGAAATTTGGTACAAAAATCATTTATGGAGAAATTTCTACAATTGATAAGACTGAAGGTAATAAGTTTCTTATTAAAAGTGATATGGGGAATTATCTAGTTAAAGCTTTAATTTTAGCTACTGGAGGAAGACATAGAGAATTAGATGTTCCCGGAGAAAAAGAGTTTATTGGACGAGGAGTGTCTTATTGTGCGACCTGCGATGCAGCATTTTTTAAAGAAAAAACTGTAGTTGTTGTCGGATCTGGTGATGCGTCCGCTACTGGAACTCTAGCATTAAGTGATGTAGGAGCTAAGAAGATTTATTGGGTTTCTAGGTCTGATTATCTTAAATGTGAGCGTATCTATGTTGACAGAGCAGAACAAAGAGATAATATCGAGATTCTATACAACAAACAGATAATAGAAATTAAGGGAACTAATACTGTTGAAGAGATTGTTTTCAATGATGGTACATCTCTCAAAGCTGATGGTATCTTTGCTGAAATAGGTGCTATACCAAACACAGAATTGGCAATTACTCTTGGTGTTGAATTAGAAGATGATTTAATTAAGATTGATGATGATTGCAAAACTAACATCTCAGGAGTATTTGCTGCAGGTGATGTCACTTCGAAAATTAAGAATCCGCTTAGTAGACAAGTAACCACATCTGTAGGTTTAGCAACAATTGCAGCAATTAGTGCAGCTGAATATTTGCAAGCAAGAAAAACAATAAAGAAAGATTAGGTATCTTTCTTTTTAATTTATGAAATTAATTGTTTTATTCTATTTTAATCTCTTTTTTGTATAGTGCCTGTAATTCATCTACTTTTTTCTTATTGAGTGGATAAATTAATAGAAGTATAATTCCAATTACAAGTGCTCCAGCTGGGAAAAATGAAACTAAAGACTGTAATCCAGTAATCAAGTGTACAGTTACAACTTCTGGATCAAACAGTGACCAACCATATCTAGATAATACTCCACTAACAGAGACAATCGCTAAGATTGTTGAAAGCCTTATTACTAAAGCATGTACTCCATAATAAGACGCTTCTCTTCGCTGACCTGTTTTTTGCTCATCCTCATCTGCGATATTAGAGATGTTTCTATCAATGAAATAAGGAGAACCTGCTAAACCAACACCATTCAAAGCTAAGACTACTAGAGCTACCCAGTATTTAGTTATAAAGAATAATGGAATAAGCACTGTCACCCAATATGCCTGGGAAATAACAAAACCCATTTTACTACCAACTTTTGAATCTACCCAGGACCAGAAGACTACACCTGGAGCAGAACTTAAGAAAGCAACAAGTAGAAGAAGAACTACAAGCATTGAATTGGATTCGTTTAAGACAAACTCAGAGTAGATGGGCATTATCATTGGAAAGATCGCGAAAACATACCAATTCATTAGTGAACAAAAAATAAAAACTACAAACTTCCAATTCTTAAGAGTATACCAGATTGATTGAAATACACCATATGTTTCTTTTTCTTCCATCTCTTCTAAAGGTGGTTCCTTGACACCCCATTTTATATTGATGAAAGCTGTCACAAAAATTATTGCTCCTAAAACAGCTCCTGCAATCCAGTAGTTATAGATATTTTGTTGAGTTGATTCAGTTAGAACTGGTATAAATAATGTAGGTACTCCCATTCCAATTATTAAACCAAGTACCATAAAGACTCTTCTTCCAGCTCCTGCTTCTTCTCTTTCTCTATCTGTTCGAAACATCTCTGGGTAGAGGGAAGTCCTATTCAGGGAAAAAGCAGTATAAAATGTATCAAAGAGACAAATAATAAAGAAGAAGTAAATCGCTACCCATACAGAATGAGTGGCAGGAGCTACGAAAGGAGTGAATAAGAAGAACATAATCATGGAGAGAGGAACCCAAGCAGCAATCATCCAAGGTCTTCGTCGTCCACCTCCAAGTTTCTTCGTTCTTGTTTTATCAGAAAATCCTCCTAGTATAGGATCATTGAATGCATTATATATTGACCAGAGAATATAGATAATCATAACATGCTCTACT
>JBHLQZ010000058.1:0-7934 GCA_048883065.1 Candidatus Thorarchaeota archaeon
ATAGAAATAATAGAAAATAATCTCTCACTTGCTCCAAAACCTCTAATCATATCCCTAGTAGCCCAGAAAATCATCTGTGTGGGATTAATAAGAGCAATGAGAAGAAGCAATACTGCTGTTAGTTCTCCTATAGTCATACCATTATTTCTGATTAGAACTGTTCCAAAGACTACTGAAACACCAATAGCAGCATAGAGAGTTAGTAAGGGATAAAATCGAGCTTGAATTTTTATTTCACCTAATCTATTGTTTCTGAATGCTTGAACAGTTTTCCTAAATTTCTTATATTCTACTTCTTCAGCGCAAAAAGATTTTGCTACTTGTACACTGTTTAAACTCTCTTGTAAAGAAACCGCAACATCTGCGTGTTTTGTTAAAGATGCTTTTGAATAAGGGAGTAAATGCTTACGATATCGTAGTACAAAATAAACATATAATCCAAGAAAAGGTATAGTGAGTAAAGTCATTCTATAATTAAATGTTTGAATCTGGATAAGAGTTACAACAGTTTGAATAAATGGGTAAATATAGAATGAACCATGAGCTATCAAAGTATTAACTACACGTAAATCATTTGTAGCTAAAGCTAGTAGATCTCCGGTTTTAATTCTATCATGAAAACTAAGTGGTTTGTTTTGAACGTTTTCGAAGAATTCTTTTCGCATCGATTGTTCTGTCTTAGAGCCCAATTGATGACCTATCATCCAAGTTGCATACTCTACTGCGTTTCTAAGGAGATATAATCCTAACAGAATTGCCATTGTGATTAAAAGATTTTGAGTTGCTTCTTTGAGAACAATAGCATCAGTTATATCTCCAATACGAATTGGAATAATAGTACGTGTATAAGTTACTGCAATTATCCCTATGAAATTTAGTGTAAAAAGTACTTTATGATTCAATACATGAACAAAAAACCATTTTACATAGGGATTTTTAGCTTTTGATTCTTCGGTTTTATTCATCTATTTTCCTCGATTAAAGATAATTTTAAATGAAAGAATCTATTTTAAAAGTTTTTTAATGTTCTACTTATATGCATTTTGACTTTTTCGATATAATAATTATCTCAATTTAATGTCGGTAATTTCTTAAGTGTGTATACATCCAATTGGGGGAGGTAATATTATGTATATTGACACTCATTTACATTTGTGCAATCGTTGGTGTGATGATATTCGTCGCCCAAAAGCTATTGCAGATATTGATAAAAACAAGATTGTAACTTGGGCTCAATCCTGGGATATTCCTTCTTATATGCAAGCCCTTGAATATTCAAAAGAATCAAAATATATTTTTCCCGCATTTGGTGTTTTACCTTGGGAAGCTTTTGATTACAAAGATAGATTTAATGAAATAGCTAAATTATGTGAAAATGCTCTTATGCTTGGTGAAATAGGTTGGGATGAAAGAAATGCTCAAGATAAAAGAAGCATACCTTATCAAGTACCTATGCTTGAAGTTTTTCTAGAAGCAGCTGAAAAGCACAACTTAATAATGAATTTACATTTCCGAGGAGGATTAGAAAGAGATGGATTTGAACTTCTGAAAAGCTATGATAGTAAGAAAGCAATTATTCATTCCTATTCTGGACCACCAGAGATGATAAAGGAGATAAATGAACAAGGTTATTATGTTTCTTATGGTTCTCCTCGATTCGATATGCTAAATAAAGCACAAACAGGTTACCTCAGGAACAGAATAACTGAAGTACATGAAGATTTATTGATAATAGAAATAGATGTTCTTCAAAGAGATGAAGAGTTTAGACCTCCATCAGTGATCTTTCCTAAAATATTGAAAACCATTGCAGAAATGAGGAAGACAACTCCAGATGAAATTGAAGCAATCAATCAGCGTAATGTTTTGAGATTAATTGGTGATGATTCAAAATTGGAAGAAATGAGGAATCTCATCAGCTAATTTTCTTCTAAAAGCATCATTTTCTTTTTATATCAAAATCCAATTGTTAAACTATGTCCCTTAATCACAAACTAGGACGTTGTGGAGTATATTGTGGTCAATGTAGAGCTTTTACTTCTGAAATGGCTAGTTTTGCTACAAAATTCGAAGAATGGGTTGCTAAGGATTATTCTTGGGTAAAAGAAGTGGAAGATTCTTTTGATTATGATAATTTTATCAAAGGATTAGAATGGTTTAAGAATTCTACTTGTCTAGGATGTCGAGATTCTACAGAAGAATGGTGTGAAGTTAAGAAATGTGAAAAAATCAAACAAAATACTATTGATAATTGTCTGATTTGTGATGATTTTAGAGATTGTAAATTTACTGATTATCAAAGGAATAGATATTCCTATTTATTCGAGCATATTGAATTTATTAAAAAAGAAGGATTTGAGAGCTTCCTTGAAGAAGAGGAAAGGAAAGCTGAAGAAGGAGTAAGAATCCAAGAAATAAGAGATTACTAAAATAATTGGAATGCACTTTCAATTTCTTTTTCTCCAATAAACAATCACAATTAATCCAATTAATGATGGGATAATAAACTCATAGCTTGCTTTCTTGATTTTAATTTCAAATGTATCTGTGATAGTTGTTGTTACTATATCATTATAAAAAGTAACACACTCAAGTTTTACGTTTTCATCAGTTACTGTAATGTTCACATAATGATATTTTGCGAAGTAAACATCGCCTTCAATTGCATGACTTGTCGATGATGGACTATATAGTGGAGCTCCAGCACCTCCAGTGACTACATGAGTTATTCCTTCTCTTGTAGTTCTATAATAATAATGATCATGTCCTGAAAAAACAAGATCAACACCATATTCAATAAGGATAGGTTCAAGCACAGTACGAATTGCAAGAGCGTCAGCAACTCGATCTCCACTTCTTACAGAATAACAAGGACGATGAACCATCGCAACAACAAATTTTTCAGAATTTGATTCCAAGTCACTTATTATCCAATTTTTTTGCTCAATCGTAAGATCTAACTTAGTAGAATGCCAGTATTCTTCTGAATTGATGACAATGAAATGAATTTGATTAAAATCAAAACTATAGTATCTCTCGTTTCCAGGCATCTCAACATTTTTCATGTAAGTTGAGAAATTAGTTTCTGAAGGACCATAAGAACCATCAGGAAGGCTATGAGTATAAATTTCATGATTACCAACAGCATAATAAAATTGAATATCATTTTGAACCGCTATATCAATGTCTTCATAATATCTATCCCACTCATCTTGCTCTCCACCATGTAAAACCATATCACCTGAATGTAGAATAAATTCTAGATTGGGATTATTATTAACCACACTCTCGATTACTTTTTGTCTAACAATGTTTGTGGTATTTTCTTCCGAATTTCTAGAGTCACCTAAAGCTATAAAATGCCAAGGTTCAAAAGATTCATTTTCAGTTTTTGCAACTGTATTTCCTATAAGTGTAATTGTAGGAAATATCGCAAATACAAACAACAAAGCAATAATAAAAGGTAATATCCTATTTTTCATTTCTATCTTCAGCTACGATTTTTAAGAAAAGGATGTAACTGGGTATATCAAAGTTTCGTAAAAATAAGGTTGTATTAATTATCCATTTTCATGAAGAAAAAAGAAAAAAGAAAAGAGGTTCTATGACCTTTTTCTTCTTATTACAAGAGCTGCAACTGCTAAAATGGGGATAGCAAGTAATGCAACTGCAGATAGTCCTAAACCAGTAGTATCATACATTCCAACAACTGGATCATGAACTAACTTCATTCCATCACCATAGTTAGGATAAACTAAGAGTAAATTGATAAATTCTAGACCGAATTGATATCCCTTACCATAATTCTCATCTAATCCATAACTAGCTGCAGAAGAAGTACATATGATTGTATCCACATATGTGTCATACTGATCAAAAACATCAGCTTCAGGAGTCCATGCAAAATATGCATATGCTCGTTCTCGATTATCTCTGAATTCTATACCATTCTTTTTTGGATCTTGTGTTCTATTTGTTTTAGGTTCATTTCCTTCGGGTGTTAAGTTCTCTTCAGGTTTATTCACTTGATTTCCAGTTCTGATTCTATGTCTATATTGAAGCTCATGAACCTTAATATTAAAAACTAAACCGACTGCATCAGGAGTGAAATTCCAATTATCTACAATAATATCAAATTTCACTTCCTCTAATTCTTTAACATTATAGACAATTACTGTATCATTATATGTTTGAGTTACTTCTGTTTCTACTAAATATAAGTGATATACAAAGGAAATTGTTGCTCCATTATCTAGCTGCGATGATGTTTGTGTTACTCTGATTTCATTCTCTAAAGTATCATCAACATTTAAAGTCCAAGATATTGAACTGTCTATTAGATTGTATATTTTCCCTCCTGTTAATTCTGTTCTATTATCTACAATAAGATCTTCGCCAAATAATTCAGCTATATGATAGAAACCAATGTGGAAAAGAGCTTGTCTTCTTGGTTTTTCTGTACTATCTGTTTTCCAAATGAATATATCAGGTTTTCCAGAATTTAGCTTTACAGTTATATAAGGAGATTTTATAAAAACTGATCCTTCTCTATTCTCTACTCCTGTTCCCGTACTAGGAGCTGCAAACGCTGGAGTTAGAGCTGAGACTAAAAATACTGTTAGCAAAGTAGCTACAAGAATTTTTTTACTAATTTGCAATTTATCACCAATAAGGTATTGAAAACCATAATATATGAAAAATTGCAATGCAACTTGATTGAGACGCTACGCAACATAATGAAACGCAATGCAACACAATGAAACGTAAAAATTAGATTTTTCTATTCAATAACTGCTATTCCATCGTCTGTCAAATATACGACATATGTTCTTCCAAATTTATCTCTTCTTATTAATCCTTTTTCTTCTAAGGGAACTAGATTTCGCGATATTTTAGATTTAGAATATCCTGTAATATCACATAATTCTTTTTGAGAAACTTTACCTTTTCTCTCATAGACTATCCTAATCAAAGTTCTTTGATTTTCTGTAAGAAGAGTAGCACCCATTTTCTTCATTGCTTTCTTCTCTCTGTGCCTTATTAACCAAGATATTCCACTTATTCCAAGAAATATTCCCACTAAAATACCCGCTAAGAACATAGCAAATTTTGATTCAAAGAATCCTATTTCATCCTCAGGAATAACAGGTTCATCAAACCTAACAATATAGAGTGGATTGGATGAAGGTATGAGGTTTTCATAGTTCCATGAAATTTCTATTCTATTCTGAATTAAAACCTGAGACGCGTTAGTAGGATAGAAAGAATATGTTGTATCTTCAAATTCATGTATAAAACTCCTTTCTGGTAATTTTATTGTCATTTTATAATTTTGAGTTAAATGTGAAATTGTTGAATAGAATTCAAATGAGTAATATGATGATTGGTCTTCTAAGAGTTTCAGAGAATAGTTGATATTATAATTTAATGTGAAAGAAGCTGTATCATTCTCATCTAATGAAGTTCTGAAATATACTCTAACCAAATTTGATGTGTTAGTAATAACGTTCCAATCATAATTTAGAGTTCCTTCACCATCCTCAACTATCAGAGTATTTAGAGAATAATTCAACCATAAATCAATTGAATCTATTGTTGTGTTTTCTATATTTTGAACAACAAAATTTTCAGTTGAAGAGATCTCAGAAGTAGAATAGATATCAATCTCTGTTTGATGTGATTTTATCGTCATCGTAGATGGAGAAAAACGAATAACATTATTATTACTTACAACCTGATTTGGAGTAAAGGATAAAACAACAAGTAGGATTGTTAAGCATATGATAATTTTAGGTTGTAAGCTTTTAGACTGCAAATTAAGAGGTATTGTAAATCCTACTAAAAAAGAATTTCCATATAGGGAGTAGTGGAAAAAAATGAAATTGATGAGATAGCGAGTAGTTTATGATTCCATTTTTGCTTCTTTTTCTTTCTCTGTTTGGGTTTTCATACCATTCCTAAGGTATTCTTCAGCCCATTTTTTCCTATCTTCATCTTTAGGCATTTTAACAAAATAAACAATAATTAAACCTATTATTAGCAAAATAAGAAGGAACATTAATCCTACAGCATATGTTCGTTGAGCTACACCTCTATTATAGAAAATAGGATAAAAGAGAGCTATAATTCCACCCCAAATGAATATTGCTGCAGCAGCATTCATTCTTCCTGCAATATATGAGAATCCTACATACTCTCCAACTTTATCAGGTGGCGCAAGTTTAAGAATCATTACTCTCTGTACAACCCATGTTGAGCCTAATCCTACACCTACTCCTATCATCATAAACAGGCATAATACAAAGAGAATATTGAAACCAACTTGAATATCTTTCTGACCAAACCAAATTGCAAAAATACCACAAATAAATCCAACTAGATAAAGACCAGCTACTGACCAAATAGTAGCTTTTGGTCCGATTTTATCTCCTAACCAACCTATTAATGGGATAATGAAAATCGCTAGAACTACCACTGGTATTTCTAAGATCAATGCTTCAGATTCTCCAAAACCTACTGCATCTCTTAACACATTTAGTAAAACAAGATTAGCCGTATTTGCTACATCAACAATAAAGAAATATCCTATGATAAATTTGAACATCTCTTTATGTTTTCTTACATCTCTAAAAGTTCTGTAGAGTTGACCAAAGGAATCACTTATTAATTCCTTGAATTTTGGCATTTTTCCTTTCCTTGTTTTCTCCTTTGAGAAAAAGAAAGGTATCATGAACGCTATAAATAGCAAAACTGTTAGAATATACGTCCAAGGTTTATCATAATATCCATAAGCTAAAGCTCCTTGATCTAAATCAGCATTTGGTTCTCCCCAAAAATGAGCAGCTAATATAGTTATTCCCAGAGCAGGTATAATGCTAATCCATCCCAATCCCATAGCTATCCCTGAAGTTTTTCCTATATCTTTTTCAGCTGATAAAGCTGGTATCATTGCATCATAAGCTGATAAAGCTGCCCAATAAGCAAGATTAGCTAAGATAAATAATGTCATAACAACGGCTATATTCTTCTTTATCCAGAAAAGAGACGTTGAGATTAAAGTAATTCCAGTAATAGTTATAACAAAAGGTTTCTTTCTACCAGAGCGATCAATCATAGCTCCTATTAAAGGAATCAGAGCAATTACTAGAATTTGACTTAAAGCTTGTATCGTTGTAAAAACAACATAAGCTTGATCATAAGTCATTCCTTGTTCTTTTTGTCCTATTATCTGAATATATCTAAGAATTATTGTTGATTGAATAACTTGTGAATAGACAGTATTAGCTATATCATAGAATGAAAAAAGAAGAACGTTTTTCTTGCTTGTTTTATCTACTATACTCATATGTAACGTTATTTGGCAGATTTACTATTTTATAAAAGTTACTGGAAAACGTTCAAATAAACTAAAGTTATTTTTATTTAACTAGGGAGGAGATGAACTCCTCAATTTTATCCTTGTATTCTAGGATACCAGGATAGTAGTGACTCCAATAATATGATGGAGTATCCATGAATTCTACATTCTTGATTAATTCTGCAGCTTCTTTTGCTATCTTATTCTCATGTATTCTATCCTCTGAAGCTCCGGTTACAAACGTTGGGCAGTTTATCAAAGGATAATCATCAAATGAATCCCAATGTGTTATTTTCAAGAATTTTTTCCATCTCATTCCTGTTGCATTGCTAATGTTTTCAAGGTATGTTTCTCTTTGTAAACTTGGTTTCATGGTTATTTTCAGCCATATTCTAATCAAAGGTTTCCCTATAATTCCCATGAAGAAAGCCGGAAGGATATACGCTAATGGAAGGAGAGCATACGGAATTACAAATCTTCTTGGAGGGCTATTTAATATCAATCCTGCTGGTTGAAGTTTTTTACTTGCCACAGCATGAGCAATAATTGAAGAACCCAAACAAGGACCCATTAAAAC
>JBHLQZ010000059.1:0-7906 GCA_048883065.1 Candidatus Thorarchaeota archaeon
TTATCTGGTCTATTCTTATGGTTATCCTATAATGCATTTTTAAATTATAATAATCCCTTAATGTATGGAATGTTGTTTACATCTTCGATTTTAGGAGGATTTTTTTGCGGAATTTTTTTGTATAAAAAAGACTGGGCTGCTATAACATTACCTTTAGCTCTATTACTTGGTATCTGTATTTTTTGTATACTTATGTTTCTATATGATGAAATATTTGTAAAATCATTTTTTGCAAGTATTGGAATCCTTCTTACTACTCTTATTAGTTCAGCAATAGGAAGAGCAATAAACCAAGCAATCAGAGAAGAGAAGGAAAAGAAACCTGTGTTATCAACAGTCAGAGACATTAGGTGTAGCAAATGTGGTGAAAATATCCCCTCCTCTTCAAAATTCTGTTTTAATTGTGGTTTTGTTCTTGAGAAATAATTGTTCAAAAGATTAATCCAATAATAAATACATCTCATTTTCATTATATTTGAAACCATTTTTTTCATACAAATGTTTTCCAGACGCTGTAGTCATTAATCGTACCTTTCTAATGCTTCGCTTTCGAGCTTCTTCTATAAGTTTTTTTAATAATTTTGTCCCCATTCCTTTTCTTCTTAAGTTTGGAATTGTATACATATTCATAAGATATGCTTCTTTTCCTGAGATATTCTCAAAAAGAGGAGGAATTTCATAAAAGACTAAGCCACTTGTTGCAACAATTTCATCTTCTTGAACTGCAATCCATGAAATAAATTGCTCTGATTTCATGTTTCTTTGAAAGAAATCATACAAAGAATTTCTAAGCTCTTCAGAAGGAGTATCCTCTGTTATCTCCTCTGCTTCATAAAGAAACTCCACACGCAGCTCAACTAGTTTGTTTATATCTTCTGGAATTGCACGACGATATGTTATCAATTTTATCAAGAAAAGTAAATCTAAAACGTTAATAAACTTATTTTAGAATAATTTTATTATTTCTCTTCAGTATGATTTTAAACAATATTCTCAATTATTTTTACAATCTTTCCAGATACTAATTTATCACTCACAACTCCTATTATCAGAATTTTAACTAGTTTTCCAAGAATATCCTTTTCAGTTTTTACACTAATAGCAGGTCCACTATACAATGGATAACAAATGTATGTTTTTTCTCTAGTTCTGTCTTTTTCTGCAACAATACTAGTAATATAGGTATCAACTAGTGAGTGCTTTTTTTCTAGATTGAAGTTTATAATAGATTTCTTTAATTCTTCTCGTTTAACTTTCTGCAAATGTCTATCAACAGGGAAAGGAGTATTTGTCATTGTAAAAGGAGAATTAGGTAATGGTAGATATTTATAAACAGTAATTTTTTCTGCATAATCTTTGAGTTGATTCATAACAACATCCTTTGTTTTTTCTAATGTCTGAACAGTCTCTCCTGGAAGAGAATGAATCAAATAAATCTGAGGATGAATATTATTTTTCATAAACAACTTCGCAGCTTCAAGAGCTTTCTTCGGTGATGGTGGTCTACCTATTTGATCGCTATGTTTTTCATCAAATGTTTCACACCCTATACTAATCGAAGTATTTGGAAGAAATTTTCCTATTATTTCTGCAGTTTTAGGAGTAACTAAAGAAGGTTTGATGTTTTCTATAGAAATACTACATTTATGTTTCTGATTATCTCTAACATTCGCTAAATTTGTTAATAATTCTGATATTTTTTCTATGTTAGCAGAAGGTTTAGTAGGTGAAAAAATCTCTTCGTTCTCAGGATTCCTATAATAATCAAGAAAACCTGGAGCTGATAAAATTACTCTTCTTACTCCATTTTCAAATAATGATTGGACTTCGTCTACAATCAATTCTATAGGCTTGCTTCTCGGAGGTCCAAATGTTGCAGGAACAGAACAAAATCCACATCCTGGAGGAATATTTTCTGGACACTCATCTGTTAATACACTATCGGGAGAATCACAATTTCCACAGTCGGAACATCCTCCTTCATTTCTAACTATTTCACCTCGATAGTGATTTGAGCAACCTCTTACAATCTCAACATATACTTTTGAATACCAATAATCAGGATAGTCTGTTATGTGAGAAGTAGAAGGATAGAATTCCTTGAAAATCTCTTTTTGTTTAACCTCTTTCTTTAGGATCAAATTGATTTTTCCTTCTCTTTTTATAATATTTATTTCAGAAGATAAATTATCAATAGAAAAATTGTTTAGAATTAATTCATTGAGTATTCTTTCCCCTTCACCAATAACCGCGATATCTATGTCATATCCTTCTAATTCTGTTTTGTTTGATGCAATCGGGCCACCTAGAAGTATAAATGCTGAATTATTTTTTTTACGAATGAGTTTTATTACTCGGTTAACTGCTATCTTGTCAACAGACATTGCGCTTATTAAGAAATGATTAAAATCGCTTATAGACAAAACTTCTTTTTCTAATAAATCTTCAACTCGAACAATTTTTGAGAATATGCTGTTTTTATCACAAATTCCCGCTAATAATCGTGGTCCTACACCAATCGTATCTCTAGAAAATTTTCTACGCCCTTCATTAGCAGCTAAGGCATCCACAATGAGTATTTTCACGAGTTCTTAAATCAATTGATTTTATTTAAATGATTCTTTCATTTTGCTATTTTTTTTACATTTAGTTAATCAAATGTTAGTTTGATGAAAAAGTATAAATATATACTTGCGTTTCTTTATCTGTGTCTGAAGACGAATTATGTTTAACCTGCGGACTCCCTTCTGATTTATGCATTTGTGAAGAAATAGCTAAGGAAGAACAAATAATAAGAGTTGGTCTCGAAACTCGAAGGTATGGGAAGAAATATACTCTTGTTACTGGTATTGACCCAAGTGAAGTGGATCTTGGTGCTTTAGCTAAACAACTTAAAACTAAGCTTGCTTGTGGTGGAACATCAAAAGAGGGAAGAATAGAATTACAAGGGGATCATAGATATAAAATAAAACAACTACTTGAAGAATTTGGATTCCCCGGTTCTAATATCGAAGTTCAATTTTAACACAAGGTGAAATTTATTCCTGATAATAACGAAGAACTCCCTAAAAAAGATTTTTTTCCAAAGATAAGAAGAAGATCTATTCGTGATGTTGTAACTGTCTGCCCAATTTGTTTTTCTCCTTCTAAACCTACAACTGAAATATTTATTCCAGGAAATTACTCATGTACAAACAAAGACTGTGGTTGGAGTGGTACAATTCCAATTGAAGTAACTAAAGAAGATTATGAGAAGTTTAGAGAAGAAAGAGAAAAAAGAGAAACCAGTGAGCCTTACGAGTAATTTTAACACAAGAGAAACTTTATCTAGTGCAGTAAGAAGTATCCTCTAATCAAATGAATACTGCTGTAGTAATAGATACATCTAGAGAAGTTACTCCTATATTATATAAAATTTATAACATATATCCCGTTGGTTATATTGTAGAGGATTCTAAAGGAAAGAAGCTTGAAGAGAGAACAAAAATACAAGAAGTTCAAACATCAAAACTTCTATCAATCGTGCAAAAAGACAAAAAAACTAAATTATTAGCTCCTAGTATCAAAGATTTTGTAGAGCTTTACACTTATCTAGCAGAGGAATACAAATCACTTATCAGTATTCACTCTTCTTTATCGACTCCTGCAGTTATCGAAAACGCAATTTTGGCTAAGAAATTTATATCTGACATTACTATAGATATTATTGATACACAAACTCTAGGTTCATCTTCTGGAATATTCATAGAAGAGCTAGCAAAAAAAATACCAAATGCAGAAAATATCAATGAAATCCGAAAAGAAGCTATTCGTTTGGATAAAAAAATCTCTTCCTATATTCTAACTAAAAATACACAATTAAGAAATATGATAGTAGGAAATACCAAGAAATTTTACAATATACCCTCTACTTTCAAATCATATTATTTCTATCAATTCAACTATGGAAAATGGAGTGAAGAGGGAAGAAACAGAATATCACAACCATTAATTGAAGAGATAAAAGAAAGAGTTAAGGAGATCAAGAATCTCTCAGAAATCAGACAAATTAATTACTCAACTAGCAGCGATTTTTCCCGAGACTTAAAATACATCCTTAAAACATTCAAAAATAAGAAAATTGAAGAAACCACTCCTTCTTTAGTAAGCTACCATTTGCTAGGAAAAAACAGATTTGATATTTCCTATTTCTAAGCAATAATAGCTTCCAATAATATCAGATCCGATAAAAATCACGAGTATTTTTAGTTGTTATCCGAGCTAATTCTTTCTCATCTATTTCGAGAATTTTTGCAGCATGTTTACATAGGATTGGAATGCTTGAAGGATTATTCTTTTCTCCTTTCTGAAGAGAATGGAAAGGACTATCAGTCTCAAACATGAGATTATCTAAAGAGACAGCTTGTATAATCTTCTGAAAATTCTTTCTATATACAGTACTTGTGGGGACTGTTATATACCAATCCATTGCGAGAATTTCCAGCACTTGTTGATTTGTGCCATCAAAACAGTGCATTAATACATTTTCAGCTCCACTTTCTTTAAGAATCTTTATAGCTCTCGCTTCTGCTTCTCTGGAATGAATAACTATTGGTATATCCGATTTCTGAGAAAAAGTAATTAAATCCTTGAAAAAATATTCTTGTTTCTTTTGTTTTTCTTCATCTTTAACCCAATGAAAATCTAAGCCTATTTCTCCTATTGCAACAATATTTTTCTCATTTTGATGAAAGAATGTTTTTAAATCATCTACAAGGCTTTTTGATATTTTTGTGATTTCAATTCCTGTCGTTAAGAAAACTCCTTTGTTTTTTAATGTCTTTAAACCAAAATCATAATGTTCTGATTCCAAAACACTATTAACAATTACCTTAACTCCAACTTTTCGAGCTTTAGTAACAATCTCTTCTATCTCCTTTAGTTCAAACCAATTAGGTACCAAATGGCTATGAGCATCTGCATAAATGACTTCTGAGGTATCTTGAACTTCTATTTTTGAGTCAGTTAGTTTAACCATGTAATTCCCTGCAATTCAATAAATTTTGACTCAAATAATACTATCTCTAAAACGCGAAAGCATGTCTAATCCTCTTATCTCCTGATCAAAGGCTTCAACAACAGTTATATCATTATTGGGAAATGCTGATTCTATGTATTCTATATTCTTTAAATGTTCTTTTCTTCTATGAGTACAATATTGACAATCTTTATTGTCTGGATTAACCATATTTACTACACTGAACTCATGAGGTATTAGATGCTGATTCAGCTCTTCTACAAGTCTCTCTGTTTCAAAAACACTCATCATGGTTGGAATTAATACTTTTACAAACTGAGTTTTTTCAGGATCCATTAACTGATCTCTTGCAATAAGGACTTTTTCTTTCATTGCTTCTAATGTTTCAATTGTTCTATCTTTCTCGTCCTTTGCACCAAAAAGTGATTTTACCATAGTCACTGCATTCTGTATGAATGCTTTCATTTTCAGCATTCTTCCTAAGAAAGAATCTAGAAACTCTGGAATATTTAACAATCTTAGAGTATGTCCAGTAGGAGCAGTATCAAGAATAACAGTGTCATAAAAATCCTCTTCAGCATATTCAAGTATTTTAGCAAAACTAAGAGCTTCATCCATACCTGGCGGTGGGATAGCTTGCATATCTTCGCTAAAACCTTGTAATTCAGATAATCCGGGCATTGTAGCGAAACTAGAAAACTGATTACTATCCACATCTTGACCTATTGCTTTGGATATTTCACTTCCTGCTGCTTCAGGATTGATTTCTAAAGCGAATAAATCCCCTTTTACTCCTTTTACTTTAGTAATTTCTCCAGAAGAAAAATCTAAATCAAAAGAGTCAGAAACACTATGAGCTGGATCTGTTGAGATTATAAGTACTCTTTTACCTTTTTCTGCTAAAGCAATTGATAGAGCTGATGCTACACTAGTTTTTCCTACTCCACCTTTTCCACCAACAAGCAAGAATTTCAAATTTTTTTCTAGAAGCTCTTTTAATGTCATCAAAATTTTTTATACTTTGATATATATAAAATAATAGATTTGAATTAGAAAAAAGAAATCAAAGAAAAATTATCTTCTTTTCTGTATTTTTCGCTTCTGCTGTTTCTTACTTTTCTGAGCAGGTGCTTTTTTTACTACTTTCTTTGTTTTTACACGTCTTCTTCTAACAAGAATATAATCTCCTGCTACTACCAAACCTATTACTCCAGAAATCACGATACAATAAATTAAAATCTTACTCCAAAGTTCACCTTGGATAACCTCTTCTATTTCTTCTACTATTGAGTATATATTAAATCGCTGAGAAAATGATCTATATTCAGTTCCATTAAGATGGAAGTAATTAACTTCTGTAGACTCGAGAGTGAAGTTGCCTTCAAGAATTGGTACAAAGTAATAATAATAGAAAACTGTCGCATTTGGTTGAACTATAACATATCTTTGTGTGTTCATATTCAAGCTTGAAATGGCCCAATCTGCAAAACTTGGATCAAATATTGTTAAATTATATGCTGTTTTTTGTCCAATATTTTTTATTGAGATGTTTACATTTATAATTTGACCAGGCTCAACTCGATAGGTTTTTTTCTCAATATTTGGGACTAATAAAGTTAGATTGAGATTCTTCTTTACTTCTAGAAATGGTCTATCTGGTATTGTATCATTCAAAGAATTTTTAACTTGTTCTTTTTGGAAAAAATCTTTTGTATCAGGTTGCATGATAGATAAGTTATTTGTAATGTTAGAAGCTCTAATTATGGGTAATCCACTAATTAAAAGGATTGTAATGGAAACTAAAGCCAGAGTAAAGAATTTCTTACGCATATGAGCCTTCCTTTGTAATTTCTTAAGATGCTTCAAACAGCCAATTTATATATTTTCCTCTTCTGTATCTTTCTTTTTAATTATAATTTTTAGAAAAAATTTAAATCATACCTAGTTTTGTTAGAAACAATGACTGTAAAGATTATTTGTGATACAAGTGCTGATTTGAATCTTCCAAATGATAAAACACTTTATGATAAATATGATATTGGCTGGGTGCCTATGCATGTGATCTTTGGAACAGATGATTACAAAGAGCTTTTACAAATTAAAACATCTGTATTTTATGAGAAACTGTATTCGAGCGAAAAACAACCTCATACTTCTCAATCAACTCAACATGATTTGCTAGTAGCATATGAAAAATATGGTGAGAAGTATGATGAAATTATTTCGTTTCATCTTTCAAGTAAAATAAGTGGTGCTGTGGCTAATGCTCAATTTGCAAAAAAAATGTACGAAAAATCCAATCCAGATTCAGCTAAAGTTTACATATACGATACATTAACAGCTAGTTCCTTAATGGGGTTATCTGTTATTAAAGCTGCTCAATTAGCAAAAGAAGGTCTTAATGCTGAAGAAATCATAGCTATAGTTAAGCAATGGCAAGAAAAGGATATCAAGCTTTATTTTACAGTTGAAAATCTTAGGTGGTTATTTGAAGGTGGAAGGCTTTCAAAGACTAAATATTATGCAGCAAAAATAATGTCTATGAATCCTATTATAACATTCATTGATGGAAACCTTGAAGTAGTAAAAAGTGTGACTGGTTATGATAAATCTATAAGTACAAGTCTAAAAATGTTAATAGAACATTTCGGAGATACAGAAGTTAAAGATTTAACATTACATTTTCTAGAATCTGACTTTTATGAAAAAGCAGAAGAAATTGCTAAAAGTGCTCAAAAGCAATATCCGGGTCTCAATATAGGAGAAATTTTCAGAATTGGTGGGGTAATAGCTTCACATACTGGACCTCATTGTCTTGCATTAATGATAACTAGAAACTTTGAATTTTAATAATTACCAGCAAAATTTAAATTAATCCTATTTTTTCTT
>JBHLQZ010000060.1:0-7859 GCA_048883065.1 Candidatus Thorarchaeota archaeon
AACAAATAAAGAAAATTATTTACTTATTAACCGAACAACAAGTTCTTGTGATGTATCAGAAGAAAGATTACTAATAAAATTACGTCCTTTAGTAAACCAAATAAAATTCGTTGAAAGATTGAGAAGAGAACTTAACATCGATATAGAAGCTACTGATGAAAATGCAGATATTCTGCTGTTTCAGAATATTCCTTTCTATCCCGTTATAGTTTCTGAATTAGTGTTTGGTATACTAATATGTCTTGCTGCTGTTGTTTTTATAAGTATCAGTAATCCTTTAAAAATCTTACAAAAACGAATCACGAAAAATGATGTATTAAAGAAAATAGGCATTCCTACGAATTCTATTATATTTGTGTCTATACTAGAATTTCTAATTGCTTGTGTATTGCCAGGACTCGCAATAGGTGGAGCAGCTGGATATGGATTAGTTCGATTGTTTGGTTTTCTATTTCTTGAGAGTGGTTTTGGAGGAGCCAACTTGCCTTATGCTGTTCCATTTCCTGTTTCAGCAATGTTAGTAATTTTCATTGGAATACCAATACTGTTCTTTGGAATATTCTTTACAGCTATGAAAGTGAACTTCATTCGATTTAAGCCAAGAAATTTGGAGTGATAAAGATGATAAGATGCGAAGATCTAATAAAAATATATCAAGATCCTGTGACTGAAGTTTCAGTTCCAGCATTAAGAGGATTAAATCTACATATCAAAGAAGGCGAACTAATAAGCGTTATAGGACCATCAGGCGCTGGAAAAACAACTTTAGTAAAACTTCTAGCAGGATTAGAGGAACCAACTAGTGGAGCTATTTACATCAAAGATGTTAGATATGATAAGTTACCAGAATTTGAAAAAAGGGAATTTCGTTTTTATAATGTTGGTTTAATTCACCAATTTATTAGTGAAAATCTTTTTTCACATTTAAGTGTCAAGCAGAATCTACTTATCCCAAAGAAAGTCTTCTATTTACCTCGAGAACAATCGACTAAAGAAGTTAATGAATTACTCAAGCTTCTTAATCTAGAACATGTAACAAATAATACTGTTGAGAAGCTAAGTGGTGGGGAAGCAATGCGACTTTCACTTGGTGTTGCACTTGCTAAAAATCCTGAGATTCTTCTATGTGATGAACCAACTGGTCAACTGGATAGTCAAAACACTCAAGATATGGTGGAGACTTTAAAACAGGTAAATATCGCACTGGGAAAAACTATTCTAGTTGTTACTCATGACGTTAGATATAGAACTATTTTCGAAAAGAGTTTTATCATCCGAGATGGTCGATTAGCAGGAATTAGTAAAGATATTGAAAGAGATGAATTAGAATTTCTTATGCATTCATCAGAAATTAATAGATCATATATTGATCCTTCAAATTTTGTTAGAATCCCACAAGATATCAAATCTGTTACAGCTCTAGGAGAAATAGTTGAATTTGATATTCATCCTTCTAAAAAATTAGGGATTTTTTGGAATCCAGAAATTATGACAAGAAAGCAAATATATGAGGTTTTAACAACATCACCAGAAGATATAGAACAACAGATTGAGGAATTGAAATTCAAAGATGTTGAGCATCTACTTAGCAGAGAATTTATTCCTCCTAAAAAATCCAAAGTAATTGTAAAAATAAAGAACTTATCAAAAGGTTATCAATCACAAGCAGGTTTCGTAAACGTCATTAAAAAGATGAATTTAGATATTCATGAAGGAGATTTTATTTTTATATCTGGACCTTCTGGTGTTGGCAAAACCACTCTTCTTAACCTTATTGCTGGATTAATTAAACCTGACTCAGGAGATATATCTGTACTGAAATTCCCTATATCAACTGAAAAAGAAAATCCAGTTTCTCGGTTCAGGTTGAAAAATATAGCTTATATCTCTCAGCATAATAATCTTTTTAGTCCTCTGCAAGTTAAAGATAATTTACTAATTCCTAATTTGTTTTCAGGAGATAAGTTCGATTTAGAGTATGCAAATTCTATCTCAAAAGAATGTCACATTGATCATAAAATGGAAGCTTATCCAGGAGAGTTATCATCAGGTGAAACTCAAAGAGCTTCTCTGTGTGCGGCGTTATCTCGAAAAACTAAAATCATTCTTGCAGATGAGCCTTCAGCTAACATGGATAGTGAACTGGCTCGTACAATAATGGATTTGTTGATGGATATTGTACGAATAAACAAAGCCACTATAATTACTTGTTCTCATGATTTATCATTGCTTAGACCTGGTTTTAGGCACATCAAACTGCTTGATGGTAAAATAGAGTCGGATTCAAGAATATCAAAGGATAAATTAGAGGAAATCATAAGAGAATATCTTTTAATTGAGAGTAATAGGAAAAAATAATTGATTACCCTAATACGAAGACTTTTTTTTTAACTTTACTAATTTCTCTTTATGAATTCAAAAAAGCACTTTATTGTATTTTTTATTATTTTTAATTTGCTCTTTCTATCTTTCTTTTCTATAGATAAAACAACAGCAATTGTAAAACTAGAAAAAGTATCCAACTCCTCTTCATTTATCTCATATGAAATGGAAGAATTTAGAGATCCTATAATGCAACCTGTAATAGACGAAAATTCAAGTGCGATTTATCTTGATGGTTTAACACTTGAATTAGCTAGAAATATAGAGACGTATACATCTACTAATTTTGATCCAGGAAATAATCCTACAACAAGAATTGATGATCTTTCGATAATTCAGAGGATTCTAGCATATATTGATTTATTCTATACACTTAATGATAGTTGGTTTCTTAATATGTGCAAAAATTCATTAGTACCTGCGTTAAATCTTGAAGTAAATGGAACTTTCATTCTTGGAGAAAACGGAATAGCTCCTTATGAAATGTATGCAGAAGATAATTTCTTTTTAGTTATTATGTACGAAAGACTTGCTAAAGCATTTGAAATTGTACAAGATCCAATAAATCAAACATATTGGAATAATGCAAATAACGTTCTCTCTCAGTTAGTATCTCTTTTTTACGTTGACACTCCAGGGTTGATAAATACTACACTTACTCTTAATTCTGGGTATGAAGTAATTGGTGGCATTGATTATACATCAGCGAAATCTATTGGTTTATTCTCCATTGCAAACTATCTAGCAAAAGACAATTCAATTTTTTATAATGAAACACAGAAAGCTGTAGATTATTATTATTCAAATGCAAGGAATGTAGTTACTTTAAGTGATTTATCACCTGGATCTCTTATGAAGAACACTTTAAACTCTCCTACTGGTTCAGATACTGAAGCAACTCTCCAAGGAAATTTATATTATACTACAGCTCTTCTTCAACATAGTGCATACCAAAAGCTGGGTGGTAATAATTCTGGTAATCTAGATTATTTCATCAAAGCAGAGGAAATAGAATACAGTATTTTTGATAAATTCTTCAGTTCTACAACAGGTTTATTGCATAGAAAATATAACTTTACAACTAGTCAAGTTTCAACTAATGCTCTCTCTTATGAGAATTTCTTAGCTATCTCCCAATCTATTGAATTTTTTAGAAAAAGGTTTGAAGAATTTGCAGATCCACCTTTTGCATTTCTGTATCTTAATCTCTATGATACTCTTACTTCAAGCGTCTTTGTACATCCAGATTATTTTGAAGCAGGAGTTACTACATATGGAACTCTTCTTTTTTACAGTTATAGCAATTTATTTAGCAATCCCTTTATTATAAATTTCCAAGCAGTTAGTACTTTATCAAAAATATTTCCATTAACCACTATTCTTGCAGTTCCAAATGATATAAGATTGTTTGAAAAAACTACTTTACAATGGTATATGGATATGCAAGAAACCACATCTATTTTTGGATCAAGTAAAAGTATTATTCTTCGTAATTTTAAAACAGATATTACATCATTAAGCAATTTGAATGTAACTTATGCTAAATATATTGATGTTAGAACAACTTCTTTAGATGGAGTAAGAATTTCTTACCTAAATCCAAGAACATTGAATTTTACAGCTCAACTTGGTGGAGAAAGAGACATAATGCTAGATTTATTCTATGCGGATACTTATAATATCTTTTCCTTTACTTATTACTTCTATATAGACAAAGAAATTCGTATAACTACAGATCCCTCCAATATAGATGCTATACAAGGATATGATAAAAAAATAGCATTTACAATAATATGTGATGATGAACAAGGATTAGCGGTAAAGAATGCAGTTTTAACAATAAATGGACCTTTTAACACCATTTATGGACAATCTGACGCAGGAGGTTCTTTTAGAGTAGAGATAGATCTTATTGATTTGTTCCAGAACTTACCTACGCCACCTGATGCAGATATACCTACTTTAGATTTTAACATAACTTTGGATGCAAACAAAGATGGTTTTCTTCCTTCAAGTATAAGAAAAAGTGTTTCCATAACATATAACTCTCTAGATTTAACAATTAGTCCATCACCACCTCAGGTTAAAGAAGGAAGTGATTTATCATTATATATCAACGTAGAAGCTCAAATTCCTTCAAGTATCTTTAATCCAAGAGTAAGTCTGTTTCTAAATGGAGAAATATTCAAAAACAGTAATAATGAAGATCGGTTTAGTTTACCAACTACTGCAATAATAGAAAGCTCCCTTATAAAAAACGATACTGATTTGGAGATAATAATCTTTACTACTGATTTCTACAATATTGAAACCGGGAATTTTGAACATCATTTCGGATTTAGAATTGATGTTATTCCTCTAAAAACTCTGGAGAGAATCTATGGTTGGATAGAAACAGCACTTCAATCTACTTGGGTTCAAGTTCTAGCTTCACTTGGTGTCATTTGGGCTTTGCTTTGGAGACAAATTCAACTTCGTATAATTAAAAGATTAATACGTTGCAAATTCTGTGGCGAAGTAACTAAAAGAAAATATGCTCTATGTAGAAATTGTGGAGAATTAATCAATAAAGAAAGATTACCTAAAGAATATACTCCTCAACCTCCATCAACACCTCAACCTGAACCTGAAACACAACCTAAGTCTGACCAACAACCAAAATATGATTATTCATCTGATCAATACTAATTCTCTTTTTTTTTCTTTTTATTTTTCTAAGTCCTTAACAATCTTAGTTATCTCTTCTCTACAAGGAGATGGAAAAATAAGTAAATTGTTGTATTTAGGTTTAGTTAAACTTCCAACAACTTCAGATACCTCAGAAAGTTGTTTTAATGATCCATCTTTCATTTTTAGCATAATTGCGAATCTGTCTTTTTCATCATATGGAGTATAGTATCTACTCATAAATTGATCTATATCCCAGCTTATAGTAGGATAGCCATGCTTCCTTACAATAAAATTAATTTTATCTTTATTTTCAGTCACACTTTCAGCCATTTCTTCTGTCAATGGTATGCTTTTGTAAAGATTTCTGTGGAGAATGTCAGAAGCTAAATTCTTAATGAAAAGATTTTTTTCTTCTTTTGCAACTGTATAGTGCATTTGAGTGTAAATAACATCATCTGTTAAAGTCATTAGAGTTTTCCAGTATGGTTTATCAGAGAAATCTTGAACAAAAGGTAAAACAGCTAATTGTTCCCCTTCATCGAGTTTTTGAAGTATTTGAGAAATAAACAACTTAAGCATATATTCCCAACATCTCACTGTCTTATGGAAATAAACACGTGAGAATTGCATGTATAAACTGATAACAACTTGTTCTATGGATTGCAATCCTTTCTCTCGAATTATTATTAATCCTTCTGGGGTTAATTCAAGCATAGCAAATAATCTTTCAAGGTTATACAAACCAAATGAAACTCCTGTTGCGACAGAGTCTCTCATTAGATAATCTAAAGCATCTGCATCTAACTGTGATCTTATAATTTGATTATAGAATGGTTTATCGTCTACACTTCTGCCTTGAATCAAATCCCCTATCCTCTCCCTATCAAAACCTTCCTTTTCCAAAATTTTAGCTATTCCAGAATCTGTGTCTAAGACAATCTGTTCGGATATATTTTCATGTCGAACAAAATCCTCAAATTTCTCATTACATGCTGAATTTTGTGAATTCCTACATAACATGCGGATTGTATCTTCAAACATATGACTAAAAGGACCATGTCCTATATCATGTATTAGAGCAGTTAAACTACATAAAGTAATGTCATCTTTTGTAAGAATTTTTGGGTGTCTTTTGTTGAGTTCAGATGTAAGACTATTAGCAACATGACTTGCTCCTAAACTGTGCATAAAGCGACTGTGAGTTGCAGAAGGATAAGAAATAGAGACTCCTCCAAGCTGCATTATCCGCCTAAGGCGCTGAAATTCCATTGTATCAATGATATCTATAAATAATTTCTCTGGAACATCTATATATTTGTGAACAGTGTCTGCTATACTTCGATAAGAGGTCATTGTTTTTTTGGTAAATTGTATGTAAAAAACATTTTTGGTGTACTAAAATATGAATCATGAATAAACAAAAGTTGAAATATGCTTCCAAACAATCTGATAGTTAATGAATATTGGAATAATAGGAACTGGTTATGTAGGACTAGTAACTGGAGTCTGTTTCGCATCCAAAGGACACATGATTAGGTGTGTAGATATCGACCCAAACAAGATTGATAAGATTAAGAAAGGTGTTTCTCCAATTTATGAAGAAGGATTAGAACCACTATTGAAAGATGTAATAGAAGAAGGACTCTTTGAAGTAACGTTAGATTTTGATTATGTTGTTTTTAATTCAGATGTAGTTTTTATTTGTGTAGGAACTCCTTCACTTCCTAATGGTTCGATGAGTTATGATTATGTTGAATCTGCAGCTAAGGGAATTGCTCAAGTTCTCAAAAAGCAGAAAAAATTCAAAATGATAGTTGTTAAGAGCACATGTATCCCCGGAACAACGATAAATCATGTAGGACCAATTATTGAGAAAGAAAGTAATATGAAATTAGGAGAAAACTTTGGTTTAGGAATGAATCCTGAGTTTTTAAGAGAAGGAGTAGCTATTAATGATTTTCTTTATCCTGATAGAGTTGTTATTGGTGTTACTGATGATAATGCAAAAGATATCATGATGAAGTGTTATGATGGATTTCTCGCACCTTTCGTAATTGTAGACCCAACTTCTGCAGAAATGATAAAATATGTGGCTAATTGCTTTTTAGCAACGAAAATTTCCTTCTTTAACGAAATGGCTAGCTTAGCTGAGAAATTTGGTGCAGATATAAATGAAGTAGCAGAAGCAGTAGGTATGGATCATAGAATTTCTGAAAAATTTATGAGAGTAGGAATAGGCTGGGGAGGTAGTTGTTTTCCAAAGGATATGCGAGCTTTATTGCATAAATCTAAAGAATTTGGAGTTTCCTCAAAAATATTGCAAGCTGCACTTGATACAAATGATGTACAACCTTTTGAAGCAGTAAGATTACTAAAAAGTGTTATGCAAGAAGATGTATTAGAAGCTAAGAAAATATCAATCTTAGGCTTAGCTTTCAAACCTAATACAGATGATATGAGAGAAGCTCCTTCTATCCCAATAATTAAATTGTTACTGAAGGAAGGAGCTCAAGTTGTAGCTACTGATCCTATAGCAATACCCTCAGCTAAAAAAATTCTCTCACATGAGAATTTATATTATGTTGAAACACCAGAAGAAGCGATTCAAAATGCTGATGCATGTATTTTAGTAACAGAGTGGAGTGAATACATTAATCTCCAACCTGAGACTTTCAAAAAAAATATGAAGAATCCAATAATTATTGATGGTCGTAGGGTTTACAATTATAGTAAATTTAGAGAAAAAGGAATCAAATTTAGTGGTATTGGTTTGGGAAGATAAGTTATATTGAAAAATTCAATCTAAA
>JBHLQZ010000061.1:0-7842 GCA_048883065.1 Candidatus Thorarchaeota archaeon
TAAAGATTCAAAACTAGATGAATTAAAGAGACTTACATCACTGTCTTTAACCGAGTTAAGAGAAATAGAACTCGCTGACTATTCGAAAAGAGATTTAGATGATGTAACTGGAACAATGAAAGGAAAAGTTGAAACCATATTGTCTATAGGACAATTTGTTAATCAAGTAATTGTTGTAAACGGTAAATACTCTGAAAGGATTTCACAAGTTCTGAAAAGAGCACCTACAATTTGTACAATAATAGAAGGAGAAAAATCTACTAAAAGATAAGTCTTTTAAATTCAATCTAAATTCTGTTAATACCTAATGAAGGCATAAGTAAGTATGCCCGAGGTGAAGATGATGTACAAAAAGTTTGATATTCCAGAGGAGATCGTTAAAGAGTCTCTAAATATTTTAGAAACTTCAGCAAAAACAGGAAAAATTAGAAAAGGAACAAATGAAGTTACAAAAGTAATTGAAAGAAAACAAGCACAGCTTGTTTATATCGCAGAAGATGTTAATCCTCCTGAAATTGTAATGCATTTACCTCTTCTATGTGAGGAAAGCAAAATAACATACACATTTGTACCGACTAAAGATGATCTTGGTAAAGCTGCAGGACTTAAAGTTGGTTCAGCTTCTATAGCTATTGTTGATCCTGGTGAAGCTAAACAATCTATAAAGGGATTAAACAGTAAGCTAGAAGAGCTGAAGAAGTAAATAGGTGAGACTAATGAGCACTTCAACAGAAGATGAAGGAACCCCCGCAGAAGTTATTCAAGTCTTAGATAGGACTGGCAGTGTGGGTGAAGTAACGCAGGCTAGAGTTAAGGTTTTAGAAGGAAGAGATAAGAATCGTATTCTAACAAGAAACCTTAAAGGACCTGTTAGAAAGGGCGATATAATTATGCTAAGAGAAACAGAGCGAGAAGCAAAGAAAATTCGTAGAAGGTAAAGTGATTAACAATGCCAAAAACAAGAAAGTGTTCATATTGTGGAAAAGAAATACAACCAGGTCGCGGTATGTTATTTGTTCAAAGAACTGGCTCAGTATTGTATTTCTGTTCAAATAAATGCAAAAAATCCCAACTTATTTTAAAACGAGATCCAAAGAAACTTAAATGGACAGAGAGATATGAGAGAAAAATAATGTAGAATTATTTTTAATCTCTTTTCATATTTTTATTTGTCAGAATGTTTAAATCAATTAGTTTTTATTCTAATTTGAAATGTGTCAGTAAACCATGGGGTGAATTACAATGGAAAGAGAATTTATCATGATTAAACCTGATGGAGTACAAAGAAATTTAGTTGGTGAAGTGATTAGTAGAATAGAAAAAGTGGGCTTCAAAATTGTTGCAATGAAATTTCATAAAGTATCAATAGAACAGGCTGAAAAACACTATGCTATACATAAAGGAAAACCGTTCTATGAAGGACTGCTAGAATATATTACCAGCGGACCTGTGGTTTCAATGATTATTGAAGGAAAAGAAGCAGTCAAAATAACTAGAAAAATTGTTGGTGCAACAGATCCTGTTGGTGCAGAGCCGGGGTCAATTAGAGGAGATTATGCTTTAGAAATTGGTAGAAATATAATTCACGCTGCAGATTCCCCTGAAAATGCAATAATAGAGTATAAGATTTATTTTGATGATAGTGAAATTCAAAGTTATGAAAGAATTGATAAAGAATGGATATACGAATAAAAGTAATAAAATTCTTGTTTAATTTTTAACACACTAATTTTCTCTGTTCTACCAATGTATTTTTATTTTAATTCTAGAGAAAATGAAATATAACATTAATCATTTATTAGTTGGATTGAATAGAATCTATTCTTCAAGAAATGAACACAGGGATAAAAATGTCTAAAGTTATTGATGAAAAAGAAGGTAAAAGAATTAGAAGTCCAATAGGAGTAATTTTAGGTCATGTTGACTCAGGAAAAACTAGTTTATTAGATAAAGTGAGAGGAACTGCAGTTCAGGCAAGAGAAGCTGCAGGAATAACTCAACATGTTGGTGCTTCTTTCTTTCCATCTGAAACAATTATAGATGTTTGTGGTTCTTTAATGAAAGATACAAAAATAAAATTAAATATTCCTGGTGTTCTAATAGTTGATACACCCGGACACGCTGCTTTTATGAATTTAAGAAAAAGAGGGGCTTCTGTTGCAGATATAGCAATATTAGTTGTGGATGTAACAAGGGGATTTCAAGCTCAAACTTATGAATCTCTTGATATTTTAAGAGCTCGTAAAACCCCTTTTATTATTGCTGCTAATAAAATTGATAGAATCTCAGCATGGAATTCTAATCCTAATGCAACGTTTAATGAAACATATACTAAACAAATTCCAAAAGCTAGTGAGGATTTGGACAACCGGATATATGAAATAATGGGAGAGCTTTCAGAACTGAGAATGAGGGGAGATCGTTATGACAAAGTAAAAGATTTCACAAAAGAAATTGCTATAGTTCCAACAAGTGCAAAAACAGGTGAAGGAATTTCTGATTTGTTCCTTGTTCTCTCTGGACTTACACAACAATTTATGATGGACAAATTAGAATATAGTGAAGGTCCAGGCGTTGGAACCGTTTTGGAAGTTAAAGATGAAGAAGGATTGGGAACAACAATAGATGTAATTCTTTATGATGGAGTGCTCAGGAAGACAGACCAAGTAATTATAGGTGGAAGAGAAAAACCTGCTTTGATAAAAATTCGAGCACTTCTAGAACCTAAAGATTTAGATGAAATGAGAGATCCTAAGGATAAATTCAAAGGAGTTAGTGAAGTATATGCATCTGCTGGTGTGAAACTTGCAGCTCCAGGATTAGATATGGCTCTGGCTGGAGCTCCTATTCGCGTTGCTCCTCCAGGGAAGGAAGATGAAGTGTATTCTGAAATTGAATCTGAATTAGAGAGTTTTAGAATAGAAACAAAAACTAATGGAATTATACTCAAAGTAGATACTTTGGGAAGCCTTGAAGCAATTGTTGATATGATTAAAGAAAAGAATATACCAATCCAAAAAGCAGATGTTGGAGATGTAAATAAAAAAGATGTAATTGATGCTGCTATTGTTGCAGAAAAAACTCCAGAATATGCATCAATACTATGCTTTAATTCTCATGTTCTTCCAGATGCTCAAGAGGAAATTGAAGTAAATGATATCAAAGTCTTTTCGAATAATGTAATCTATAATCTGATTGACGATTATGAAAGATGGATGTTAGACACAAAAGAATCGATTAAAGTAGAATCACTTAAAGATTTAATAATGCCAGGGAAAATTGAAATTTTACCAAATCATACATTCCGCTCAAGTAAACCAGCAATAGTTGGAATAGAAGTGTTAGGTGGTATAATACACCCCAAATTAATGTTAATTCGTAAAGATAATAGAAGAGTTGGGAGGATACATCAGATTCAAGATAGTCAAGAATCAGTCCAAGAAGCTACTAAAGGAAAGCAAGTTGCTATTTCAATAAGAGGACCAACAGTTGGAAGACAAATAAAAGAAGGAGATGTTCTATATCTAGATGTACCAGAAAGACATGCAGTTATGCTTATGAAAAAATACAGAGATATGATTACCAATGATGATGCAAAGATATTAGAAGAGCTTGCTGCTATAAAGAGGGAGCATGTAAGTAAGTACTGGGGTTGGTAATTTTCATAAATTCTCGGTAAACTTATATACTTTTATCATGTTTTTCTCTTGGTTGAGTAGAAACTTTTTCAGCCGATACTCAGCTAGTTCTTGGGTAACCTTGGGGAAGGTTTCCTATCAATTAATGGCGTTTTTTCCACCAATTTTCAATAATTTCTAGAGTCTTTTCTCTCTGAATATTATATCTTCTGAATGGCTTTATTAAATGGCGTTGAGCCTGTTCAGGAGGGATAAATGTTCCAAGAGTAATTTCTCTTTGAACTGGAATTTTGAGTTTTTGTAAAGCGCGATCTTTGTAACCACACTTTTTACATTTGTATCCTTTTTCAAATCCATTACTGGTCATTCTTTTTTCGCATTTTGGACAAAACGGTGATTCTTCTTTGAATTGTTTTGATAAAAAGAAGATATCACATTTCTCAAGCTGAAGAGTGAAATTTTGGAATTCGCTTTTGTATCTTATCCCACCATATGCTACAATTTTGTCTCCAGGTATTAGTTTTCTAATAACATTTCGGAATTTTTTACTTGGTTCAAAAGCAGCT
Source organism: Candidatus Thorarchaeota archaeon (assembly GCA_048883065.1). GTDB lineage: Archaea > Asgardarchaeota > Heimdallarchaeia > Heimdallarchaeales > Heimdallarchaeaceae > UBA460. The sequence continues at coordinate 4,205 of JBHLQZ010000061.1, forward strand.
ACATCAATAATTTGGTTGTTTTCTAAAATTAATCCCTTAAAGATAATATGACCTCCAATCAGCGTTTCAGGTTTTTTCATTACTTCCACTTCACCTTTAAACACTGAGAAGTTTCTTATGATTGGTTTAGAGAATTTAAAATGTTGATCAGTTCCTTGATTGGTGCGAAAGATACAATAAGAATCTATGGGTTCATTAACTTCTACTAATTCCTTAGCTTTTAGAAGAATTATAGGATTTTCTCCTCTAATCCCATACAATACAGGATCTAAACCTGCTGGATTAATTATAACTTTTCTTGAATCTTCGTCAATGTTATTGAACACTAAGGGAGAAAGCTGTTTATCCATTCTTCGAACAGATTCATCATTAAGACTCCTTTTTTTTCCGATGTAATTCGCAGTTCTGTATGTTAGTATTTCAAATGTAAAATCTTCATTTTCAGGATTCAAAACATTCCCAACAGCTGCAAGTCCCCCAATAATTCCTCGTCCATTTCCGATAAAATGGTATTTATAGCAATATTTTTCTGCATATTTTTTTGCTTCAGAAATTGAAATAACCTCTGTCAATGCTCGAAATGCAAAATCATGGATTTCTTTAGGTATTTTTCCTTTTAAAATAGCAATACCAGGATTCGTATCTGGATTATTTTGGTGTAATTCCTCTATTGTATTAATAGCGATTGAAATAACCTCTTCAATAAAAATTTCTTCAACAGACAAAGTTAGAGCAATAGCTCCATTACCTCTTGTCTTCCAAGGAATATTTGGATTGTTTCTAATTAACCTAGGATAATCAAGGAATTCGACTCTCTCATATAGTCTATTAATTAACTCAGTAGCTATATAAGTCGTACAACTTCCTTCAAGAGAATCTGTATCATCAAATCCAATATGTAGAACTATACTAGGTTTTTGCTGCAATTTGCTTCAGAATGAAATTACATATGTATAATATAAAAAATTAGATTGAATACCAAACTTCTCCTCTTCTATCAACTTCTATATTGATAAAATCGGTTTCTTCTGCAAGGTATTCAATTCTCTCCCCCAACTCTCCTCTCCAAACTCTCATTCTGCTTGCGAGTTCTGTTAGAGAAACCTTATTTTCTGCTTTATTTATTAAAATCTTGAAGATACTTCTAATTATTTGTCGATCTTGGTAATTAGAGAAAACATCTTCTATGATTTTATTAAAAAGATTAAATGAGACATTTACTTCTTGCACATAATCTTTCCTTTTTTCATCAAGTTCTCTAATCTCATTTACTTTTGATTTAAGAAAGTTCCTAATTTTTACTAATTCTTGTGATGTTTGTTTTCTCATCTTCTCTGTTTCTTGAGCTATGCTCTTTGTCTCTTCTTCCAAAGTATTTCCTGTAGTGAAATATTTAACATCAAAAGTATTCTGTCCAACATCAATGATTAGAGAAAAAGCTTTATTCAAACTAGCATAAGTTCTTTGAGGACCCTTATCACTATCTCTTGTTATGAAGGAAATAATCCCCATTTTTTCAAGTTCTTTTAGATATTCTTTGATAATTCTTGGAGAAATATCCAAAATGCGTGATATTTGAAAAGGGTAAAGATCTTCTGCTGCAAGTAATTCTAGAATACTTCTTCTTGTCGTATTTGATAAGAAATCCAATAACTCCAAGACATCCAGTTCGTCTTTTTCTTTGTTAGTTCCTAGAATTTCACTCACCTTCTATTATGTAAGATATGGGATTAAACGAATCCCATATCTTTTTTGGTAGTATCCTTACGGATATCCTTTCCAACAGTAACAGCTCTTTCTTCGGTTGGTTTGGTTTGTTCTAATGCTTCTAGTAATATTTTTTGTGTCACTTTACAATCACATGTTTCTTCGTCAATTTTTTCTCCTGATTCTAGTTTTTCTGCATTTTCATCTACAAAATTTCTTATTGCTAATAGCTTACCTTCACTACATATGGCTGCTATGTCAGCTCCAGAGAATCCTTCGGTTTCTCTTGCCAAATCATCTAGTTTTACATCATCTGATAGAGGAGTTCCTTTAAGATGGATTTCGAAAATTTGCTTTCTACCTTCAAAATTAGGTGATGTCACTTTAACTAATCTATCAAATCTTCCAGGTCTTAATAGTGCGGGGTCAACCATATCAGGTCTGTTAGTAGCAGCTATTACAACAACATTACGTAATTCTTCTAGTCCGTCTATTTCAGTTAGGATTTGACTTATTACTCTCTCAGTAACACCAGAATCAAAGCTTCTTCCTCTAGTAGGTGTAATAGAATCAATTTCATCTAAGAAAATAACACAAGGTGCTGCTTGTCGAGCTTTGCGGAATATTTCTCGTATAGCTTTTTCACTTTCGCCTACCCATTTACTAAGAATCTCGGGTCCTTTGATGGAGATAAAATTAGCTTCAGATTCATGAGCAACGGCTTTAGCAATTAAAGTCTTACCTGTACCAGGCAATCCATACAAAAGAATTCCTTTAGGAGCTTGAGCGTTCATTGATTTGTAGAGATCCTTATACTTTAAAGGCCATTCAACAGCTCTTCTCATCTCTACCTTTACTTCTACTAATCCTCCGATATCTTCCCAAGTAACATTAGGAATCTCAACAAAAACTTCTCGTAAAGCTGAAGGTTCAACAGTTTTCAATGCATTATGAAAATCTTCATTTTTTACATTTATCTTTTGCAGAACTTCCAAAGGTATTTCTTCATCTTCAAGATTAATTTCAGGAAGTACTCTCCTTAAGGATTGCATAGCCGATTCTTTGACCAGAGCTGAAATATCTGCACCTACAAATCCGTGGGTTAAATCAGCTAAACGATTTAAATCTACATCTTTGTCGATGGGCATACCTCTTGTATGAATTAGTAGGATTTCATATCTACCATCTCTATCAGGAATACCTATTTCTATCTCTCTATCAAATCTTCCAGGGCGTCGAAGAGCAGGATCAATGGCGTTGGGTCTATTAGTTGCTCCAATAACAATAACTTGTCCTCTGGATTCTAGTCCATCCATCAGTGCTAATAGCTGTGCGACTACTCGTCTTTCAACTTCTCCTGTTACTTCTTCTCTCTTAGGAGCTATAGCATCTAGTTCATCTATAAATAAAATGCTAGGAGCTTTGTCAAAAGCTTCTTTAAATAAATCTCGAAGTCTTTGTTCTGACTCTCCATAAAACTTTGACATAATTTCTGGTCCAGAAAGAACATAGAATGAAGCTTCTGTTTCATTAGCTACTGCACGAGCTAGAAGTGTTTTTCCAGTTCCAGGAGGACCATGTAATAATACTCCTTTTGGTGGTTCGATTCCAAGCCTTTTAAATAACTCTGGATGTCTTAGCGGTAACTCAATCATTTCTCTAATACGAGAAATTTCTTCACCAAGACCACCTATGTCTTCATAGGAAACACGCTTAACATCCAAAGCTTTTATGTCATCCAAAGGTTTTTCACTAATTTGGATATTTGTTTCTGATGTCATTATTACTGCATCAGCTGCAGGAGTAACAGATGCAACACCTAGGTATATTTTTCGCGACATTCCCAATCCAATGGGAATTATATCTCCTGTTGTTAACACTCTATCTTCAAGAGTCTGTTTTAACCAAGCGTCAATTCCTTGGATCCTAAC
>JBHLQZ010000062.1:0-7778 GCA_048883065.1 Candidatus Thorarchaeota archaeon
CTGCTCGTTTGTTTGCAACAGATATCGTAAGGAATAGACGATGGGAACTAGGTTATCAAAAACTAGTTTCACGAATCAATGGGTTGATATTCAAATTAGAGCGTGCAGATACCGCTGCAAGTATGGCTGAGGAAATGCATGGTGTTGCCAATGCTTTAAGAGCAGCTAATGCACAATTACAAATTCCTGATCTAGATAAAGTAATCCAAGATATGGAAGTTTCAATTGATGGAATAGAAGAATCAACAGGTACCATTGAAGATGGTATTGATGATTTATTAATTGCAGATACTGATCCTTCAGAAGTTGACCGATTAATTGAACAAACAGCTGCAGAATTAGGTGTATCAACTCAAGCAGGATTACCATCAGTTGGTGTTGTAGAAACTGATGATTTAGAAGAAGAAATCCAAAAATTAAGGAGAAAAGAAGAGGATTAAGGTGATTTATTATGGTTAAAAATTGGCTTTTTGGTAAGAAAAGAAAGGAAGATGCAGATGCTCTTGCCACACTTAAAGCTCAACAAAATCGTCTTCAAGCAGAATCAAGAAATCTTGAGAGACAAGCAGATGAACAAAAAATACTTGCATCCAAAATGTTGAAATCTGGTAACAAAGCTGGTGCAAGACAAGCTTTAAAGAGAAGAGCAGTTTTCATGAAAAGATTAAATACAGTTCATAATACAGCAATGAATCTCCAAGCTCAAATTGATAGTATTCAAACAGCAACTTCTACTGCTGATACAGTAAAAGCAATGGAAGTAGGAACAAAAGTTGTAGGAGAAAAAATCAAAACTGTTTCTCCTGAAAGAACTGAAAGAGTTATGGATACAGTAATGGAACAAAGAGATCAAATAGAAATGATGACTGAAGCTCTTTCAGATCCAAGTTTATCAGAAGGGATTTTAGATTTTGAAGATGATGCTGCAATTGATGAACAATTAGCTCAATTAGAAGCAGAAATGGATCTTGGAACAACAACTAGTCTTCCAGATGTTAGTGGACTGCCTTCAACACCAGTAGGAACTGGTGAAAAAGAAGAAGATACATCAGATCTTGAAGCGGAGCTTGAAAATTTAAAGAAAAAAGTTAGTGAAGATAAGGGGTGATAATCCTTCCTTCCTTTTGTATTTTTCTTAATTAATCTAATGTATTATATACCAAATATTGCATAAGATTAAATGAATCGATTTATATTCTATGAATGAAATAATAGGTTTAGAGGTTGTGACGTACGTGTCAGCTCAAGGTTTAATTGATCATGCGAAACAGTTTGCTATCAAAGCATATAATTTTGATAAAGAAAAAAATTATAGTGAGGCGATTCCTTACTATTTAGATGCTGCAGAAGCACTAATGAAAGCTATTAAATTCGAGAGAAATCCACAAATTGCTCGTTCTTTAAAAAAGAAAGCAGAGATGTATCTTGCAAGATCTAAAGAACTGAGAGAACTTTTAGAGAAAAGAAAAGAAAGAAAGTCAACTGCAGGCAGTGATGAAGAAGATGATAAGCTTTCTGGAGCAATCGCTGATATTATAATAACTGAAAAACCAGAAGTTATGTTAAATGATATAGCTGGATTAGAAAACGCAAAACAGACACTTAGAGAAGCAATTGTACTCCCCTTAATGCGACCTGATTTATTTTCTGGTGCAAGAAGACCTTGGAAAGGAATTTTACTTTTTGGTCCTCCAGGTTGTGGAAAAACACTTCTAGCAAAAGCTACAGCTGCAGAGGTTGAAGCTACATTTTTCAATGTAAGTGCTGCTTCAATTATTTCTAAATGGCTAGGTGAATCAGAGAAACTCGTTAGAACTTTATTTACTTTAGCAAGAGAAAAACAACCAAGCATTATCTTTGTTGATGAGGTTGATGCATTGGCTGGTGCAAGAGGAGGAGAGCATGATGCAATGCGCAGAGTAAAAACAGAGTTATTAACTTCAATGGATGGCTTATCAAGCTCCGAGACTGATAGAATAGTCACAGTGGGTGCAACAAATATTCCCGAAACAGTAGATGGCGCATTTCGTAGAAGATTTGAAAGACGAATTTATATCCCACTTCCTGATCAAGCAGCAAGAGAAGCAATTTACAAGTTTAATACTCGAGGTGTAGAATTAGACGATGTAGATTTTGAAGTCTTAGCTGAGATTACTGATGGGTATTCGGGAGCAGATATTGCAATGGTTTGTAGAGATGCAATAATGACTCCAATAAGAGAATTAGATATGGCTGGAGCTATATCAGATACTGAGGTGACAGCTAGAGCTGTTACACAGAATGATTTTCTGGAAGCAATAGAAGGAATTAATCCTTCAGTGAGCGAAGAAGAAGTAGAAAGATATGATAGATGGAATGAAGAATTTGGAAGCGCTTGATTGAGAGGTCTTTTTTATGTCAACCCTTGAAAAGAAGAAAAAAGAAGAAGAAGAAACTGCTGAAATAGACATTGAAAAACTAAAAAAAGAAAAAGAAATTGACGAAGAGAAATTAAAATTAATAGAAGCAAGTATTCAAGGGTTAGAGTTAACAGAAGAAGAGCTAAAAGTTACGATGCCTATAGTCAAAGTAACTACAAAAGAAGATCTTTCAAAAGATCAAAGAGCTGTTTTAGAATTAGAATTTGAAGATGCCCTTCCAAAATGGGTGAAAGCGCCTTGGATGTACATTAAACCTAAAAAAGATTCCCAAGTCGAATCTTGGTTAGAAAGCTGGTCTGCTATTGTTTTGGATTATTCCAGAGTTTTTGTAATTCACATTATTAATATTAATGAGTTAAGGAATGAATACCCCTTCAATAATTCAAAAATCAATAAGAAGTTATCCCTTAAGCAGGTTCGAGAAATAATTGATTACCTTGTCAAACAAAATATCGCAAAATGGTTAGATGAACAAAATAAAACTAGAGCGAGGATTTATTGGAAAGCTAACGAAGAATGGGCTGATGAACTACTTGATTTTATGATTGAAACTGGAAGAGTCGTAGAAATTCATTCTCTCTATGATTTAACTCAACTTGAAGAGCAATGGTGTAATTTACCAGCTGATGACTTAATAATTGTTTGTGAAATGTTAGTTGAAAAGAAAGTAGCTCGTTGGTTGAATAAGGATAAAACAATTATTCAATTTGAAGCTGATAAAGTGTTTTAAAATAAAAAAGAATAATGAGTTACTAATAACCCATCAAACCTGGGAACCAGTATTTGGTTCCTTCCGAATAACTTCTATCTACTCTAGCCATTCCATGTTCTTCGAAGAATTTCAGACATCTATCTATCCTTTCTTCTGCCCAGTTTGTCTTCATCAACAAGTTTTCTTTGGTTACAAAACCTTCTCTAGATGCATAACTTAGAATAACATCATGATCAGGACTGAATTCAACTGTTGTAAATTCAACTATCTTAACTCCTGAATCGAGAGTTCTGTAAGGAGTAATTAATTGAGAATTAATTAGTTTCTCAAGAGAACGATACATGTCGTCAATTGAAACCATTCTTCCTGGACGAGTCTTGTTCAGTTGAGTAAACAACTCCCCAATAGAGATTATCCCTCCATTCTCTGGAGTTAATTTTTGTCCTAACTCTAAAATTTCGTTTGCTAAAATATCATAAAATCCTTTTCCTGTAAGTCTATCTTTGAGTGTTGGAGTTTCTTTCCAATCGAAACGTCCAATCTCTGCAGGCAAACCCAGTTCAGTTCGTAGATCAGCAAGTTTTTCATAGTATTCTTTGTTATCAGAAATTTTATCACCAAATTTTTTCTCAAATTTCTTCAATTGTTTTTTAACCTGATCTACGTTATCAATCATTTGTTCTAACTCTTTAATCATTAGTTCTGCTTCTTTAACCTGAAAAGCAGATTTTACTTTGATTTTTTTCTCAATGTCTCGTAAACCCAATTCAATCTCCAACTAAATATTGTCTAGAAATTATATAAAAGTAACCAATCAAATTCTTTTCGGATATTTTTCGATTTTAAAAAAGATTTGGAAGAAGAACCACCCATTTTTGTATCTTTTCAATAATTTGGTTAGCTTCTTTTGTACTAAGAAAAGCAGCTAGTTTGTTTTTGTATTTGTTAAATAGAGAAGTGTACAATCTCATCATATCTTCAGCAATTCTTTCTCCTTCGTTTCCAATTTTCTTTATTTCATATGATATCTCTTCGATTTCTTCTATAATATAACTCACATCAATTTTGATCTCAATCATATTGATTAATTCAAACAGTTCTTTTCGGATACTAATGAAAGTAGCATTCATTGTGTTTTTGTTTGTCAAAGTGTTCACCTTGTGATGTTATATTATGATAGAGGAAGCGAAAAAGAATCTGAAACTGTAAAATGAATTTTACAGTTCTTTTAAAAGTCTTCTAAAATCATTTAACCATCGAGCTGCTTGAAATTCTAGTTTTTCACAATCCTCTTCTTTTATAACCTCTTGAGGTTTATATTTAGATATTATTTCTCGCCAATTTGCTAAATCCCCTGTTACCCAATAATCTTTAGGAACGGCTGGGAATGTCTTTAAGATGTGAAGCATTTCATCAATGTCAGCTAAAAGCAAATCTGCTCTAGCTACTGATTTAAGCCTTGTCAAATCTATTAATTCAATAGCTGAAGAAACAAAATCAGCTGTTTTTGCAGGAATCTTTTTCAAAGTATCAAATGGAATGGATACAGCATCAGCTGTTTCAACTCCTTCAGCAACACGAAGTTGGTAAATGCCTTTTGGATATCTGTTTTCCATTTTCTCTTTTTTAATAAATTCCTCTAGATTAAAACCAATCTTCTCTAGCTGAATACGAGCTTTAAAGATACCTCTTATCAGAGATCTTAACTGTTTTCTGTATGCAATTTGCTCAATTTCATTATTTTCATAACTATAGACCAAATTATCAAGTGTTACAATAGATGAGAATAAATCTGCTTCTAATTCCAGAATTTTATCTTCTTCTCGTGTCATGTCACTAGCACCAACACTAATTAGATTTAGTTGTTTTTCTGCTTTATAACCTTTTTTAGAGTATCTTCTATAGAGTTTAAGAAAGTCAACGTTAGTCATATCACCATCTTCGAATTTCTCTTGAATGGCTTCAAGGGTATCTTGAATTGCATTAACATCAGCTTTCAAATCATCTTCTCTAGAGATAGAGATTTCTTTTGCAGTAGTGTCTACAGAAATCCCTCCTTCTTTTAATAGAGATTCTCTTTCTTTTTCAATCTCCTTACTTACTTGCTCTATTTGAGTTTGATAGTCTGCAATAGAAGAATCTATTGAACGTTTCTCAACCTCTTGTTCTTGTTGAACTCTTGTTAGTTGTGCCTGAGGTAATTGTCTAACTGGTATTGCTACAACAGGAAGACCTGGAGCTCTTGTTTCTTTCTTAACTTTCTTTGTTTTAAGTGGTTTAGCAGGAACTTTAGTAAAGAGTTCATTAATATCGTTTATTACATCATAAACATGATTAGATCTGCTCCACTGAGACAGTATTCTCAAACTTAATGTCCCATCATCCTCAACATTAGGGTGATTTACCCTAGGTGTTATATCTACGATTGGAGGAACATCTGGAAAACCATCTTGAATGTAAATGTTTGCAAATATTGGGATTTCAGTATCCTCAATATTGCTTACAAATCCTTTCCAATGTTTAAGATTGCCTCTTACAGGTTCAAAACCAGTGGAATTTTCATAAATTAATTGAGTTTCATTTGCAAGGAGGAAATCATCTGTTGATATTTGTATCACCTTAATTGTATTTCTCTATATAAATTGATGACTCTCGAAGTTTAAAAAATATTGCATTCGAAAAGATAAAAATGAGATTTTTTAATCACTTTTTATTTCTATAACTATTTTTATTGGCTTAGCTAGATTTTTATCAAGTACAAAGGCAACATTTTTTTCAGATAATTTGCATTTTTGGATTTGTTTATCTGGATCCAAAAATTCTCCTTCAATCATCAATTCTGGTTTTTCAAGACCATAGGTTAAAGCTAAGCGAAGTGACAAATCTTTTACTGTTTCTGTAGGACTAGCTACAAATTGTATTTGTTCTAATTTATATAACTCACCACAAGTAGGACAATCATCAGATCTAACGAGATGAAGAATTGTGGTTGCGTTATTCAAACCATCATAAAATAAGTAATTTTCAATTGTCTCACCAATATTTAATAATATTTTTAACGCTTCTTGAGACATCAAACCTCCAATTATACTAGACATTGTCGCAACTGCAGGTAAAGGAGGTTCTTCTTCCTCTTTTTCTCTCTCTTTTTTTCTTTCTTCTCCAAATGGAGTACAGGCTTGAGCTAATTCTTCATCTGGAACCAAAGGTTGGCATTCAAAACAAGGAGTTTCATAAGGAATTATTACTTGAAGGTTTCCAAGAAAAGCAAACATGCCACCCATTATCAATGGTTTCTTCACTCGTACAGCCATAGAATTTATCCATCTTCTTCCTATGAATGTATCTAAACACGCTATTATTAAATCAGCTTCTTCATAGACAGAAACAGAAACATCTTCCATTTTTTTGTTAAAGAAATCAATTTGAATCTTAGGATTAATTTCTTTTAATTTCTTTGCTGCTACCTCTGCTTTTGGTTTTCCCACATCCTCGTCATTGTAAAGAAGTTGTCTGTTTAAATTCGAAATCTCAACAGTATCAAATTCTATGATTGTAAGTTTTCCAATTCCAGAAGAAGCTAAAATAGTAGCAACATAGGTTCCTATTGCACCTAATCCAATGATAGCAACAGTTGAACCAAGCAAACTCTCTTGATCCCAACCTGGAATAAGCTGTTGTCTTGAATATCGTTCTTCTTCTGACATTGAATGACACCTATTAATGTAATAAGTCTTGTAAAACTGATATATGTTTCTTTTTAATATAGCAAACTGAGATTATGAAATTAAAAACAATACAAAAGCTTCTAACTTAATAAGAAGATTAATTGAAAGAAGAAAGGAAAAATAATCCTAAAATCCACCCTTTGTTCTAGCAATCAAATAACACTTATCGCCATCCATCATACCTGTTTGCTTTAGAATTTCACTATCATCTAGTTGTTTTCCATGAAAAACTATAATTACAGTATTTGCAGGTATTTTCTTCTTTTTTGCTACTTCTCTTTTTAATTGAGCCACTGTTGAATGAGGATCCACATCTAACTCTATTGACCCTCCGCCTATTGCAGTAACTACACTGATTTTCACTTTGATTACACCTTTTTCTTTCTAATTTCTTATTAACATCAACATTATTAAAGCTTGTCAAATTATTTTCCTATATTGTTTGAGAAATTACCTAACAGTTCTCTCTTTTTCTCCCTTCCTTTTAATGGTTATAGAAGATGGTATCCCTTCTATTTCTCTCTCAAGTTTTTTTATTCCAATTCTTGTAATTTGCTTTCCCTCAAGAAAACCAATTTTTATCATATACAAAACATTCTTGAAGATTGTTTCAGCAGTTATTTTTTTATCTGTAGTAGTATATAGATCTAACCAGTAATCATACGCTTCAGGAACCAAGAAAAACTGCATAAGCCCTATTTTATCCTCATCAGTAACACTTTTCGGAGCTTCTTTAGCTTGCTTCAGTTCCTCCATTCTTGCTTTTCTTCGTTCAGCTAATTTCATAAGCTCTTGCGTTTTTTTAAGTCGTATTTTTTCTAATTCATCATCAGTTGTCATTGTGTTACATCCATTAATGATAGACTTTGAATCAAATTTTTAAATCTATTTTTAGGAAACATAAAATAGAAATTAGGA
>JBHLQZ010000063.1:0-7767 GCA_048883065.1 Candidatus Thorarchaeota archaeon
AGAAGATGAAATAAATAAACTGCTTGATAGAGTTAAGAGTAAACTTGTTCCAAGAGATGAAGCTTTACCCAAAATTCAAAAACTCAAAGAAGAAGTTGAAGAAGCAGATGAAAAAGAAAAGGATTTTGAAGATTTCTCTGCTATTCTACCCATAGAGGAAATAATTGAAGACAGAAATAATGAGAGAAAGAAACTCAAGAAACTTAGTGCGCTTAAAGGAGATAAAGCGGTAAGTAAAGCAACCTTAGAAGAAATGGAAACTAAATACAAGAAAAATATTGAAAATCTAACAATTAAGCTCAATGTAGAATTAGCAAAAATGAGAAAAACTTTTGATGCTTTAGAAAGAAAAATGAAGTCATTACAGAGGCAATTAGAAGTATTGTATGTTAACTCTCAAACTGGAGAAATCTCTGAAAGTGAATATAAAGATCACAAACAAGAGAAATCTATAGAAATTGAGAAAATGAAGAAAGTTAGTAAAACAGTTGCAAATATCTTAGCTGAAGCAAGATAAGGTGTTATAAAATGATATCAGATCCAATTCAAAATATCCGTGACAACTTGACTATAGTTGAAGGTCCATCAGGTGATGGAGGAGAAAGAAATAGAGGATATCTGTTAGGTAAGGATTCTTTTGCGATTATAAATACTGGAAGACGAGGTTCAATAGAAAAAACTTTCCAAGAAGCAGTTTTTAATAAAGGGAAAGACGTAAAAGATGTCAAATATATTTTCATAACTCATCCCTATCCTGATGTTTTGGGTGGTGTCTATAAACTGAAAAATATATTTCCAAATGCTAAAGTTGCTATTCATGAAAAGTGTAAGAAAGTTATGGAAACCCCAAGATCTGTTTTAAAATCAAAACATTTCAAATTTACAAAGAAAGAGAAATTGTATTTTGCAATAAAAAAAGATCCTTTTGATGATTTAGAGAAACTAAAGCCTGATATATACTTTAAAGACGGAGATAAATTTGAATTAGATAAAACTCGGTTAATGGTAATTAACTTTGATGGCAATAGTTATGGTCACAGTATGTTTTTTGCTACATCAGAAAGAGCTATGTTTACTGGAGATGCTTTGAACATCTATCCAGCGTTACCACATAGTTATTTAATAGATTTTTCCGGATCTTACAAGGAATGGTTCAAGAATATAACTTTCTTGGAAAATGCCAAAATCTCAATTATATGTCCTGCACATGATGGGTATCAAGAAGATCGACATATTATACCTTATATCTCTGACGTAAAAGAAGCATTTCATCAATTTGAGAACCAACTAATTATGGCAATGCTTGAACAAAAATATTTAACCATTGATGATTTAATTGAAAGAGTTCACAATGCACAAGGAATTGTTTGGTATCATCCATACTCTGAGCTAGCTCCTCGACCTAATATGGTTGCTCACCTGCAAAAACTAATAGATGAGGGAAAAGTTCAAAGAAATGAAAAAACAGATCCAATAACCTATACATATATTGGTCCCAAGGAAGATTATCTATATTAGGAAGTTAAAACTGATTTAACTAATTCAAATGGTTTGTCAACATCTTTAACAGAAACTTGAGCGAAAGCTGGATTTCCTCCTCCTTTTTTATCTGTTTTATCTATTATTTTTTTCACAATTTCTTTAGCTGGTAATCTTTCATCTGTTGAAATTAAATACATAATTTCATTTCTTCCAAGCAAAACAACAAATACATCCTTTTCTAGTTCTTTTAGAGAAGCAAGAATAGCTTGACGATCTATTTCAGGTAAAGAGAGTAAAACTATATTATATTCGTTTAATTTCTCACTCCATAATTTGATTTTTTTGAAAACTAACTTAAGTAAACTTACATTACTTTCTTCAAGAATCTCATTTTCTTCGATTTTGTTTCTTATCATTTCCAAAAGTTTAGCTCCCTTCTTAGTTGTTATATCTTCTAATTCAATCATCAATTTTCTCTGAAGATTTGCGAACGTTATTCCTTGTTTATCGACGTGTAATTTAAGAGTATTTTCTTTCAGTGATTCTAGGAAAATCCCTTTTATTTCAGATAAATTATTAACATGAACTCCTCCACAACATGTTAAATCCATTCTTTTTTCACCTAGTTGAATCATTCTAACAACTTCTTCATATGATTCTTTACCTCTAGCTCTTTCTAGATATTCCTTTCTGTATGTTTCTTGATTAACTATAATTGATAGTACTTCTACTCCACCATAAATTAAAGCATTAGCTTCTTCTAAAACTTCTAAACATTGATCTAGAGATATTTTTTCTGAAAGTACAATCTCTATTTTTCCTTCCTCGAAATTCGCTTTTTCAGTATCACAACTGAATAATTTGTTAAGTAAGTGTGAAACTAAATGCTGTGCAGAATGAGCTTTCATAAAAGAATACCGTCTTTCCCAGTTTAATTTTAGGAGAACATCTTGATTTTTCTGAAGTAATTCCTCATCTTTTATATCTATTTTGTACCATATTCCACTCTCATTTTTGTAAGTATCAAGGACTCTATATTCGTTGTCATCAATTGTAATTGAACCAGTATCAGATAATTGTCCTCCTCCAGCTGGATAAAATAAGTCTTGAGATAATTGTATGGATGTTCCTTTTACCGAAGTAATGTTCGTTTGGATTTCCTTTTGATATGGGTTTTTCCAAAAAATGGGAACTTCATTCTTTTTAATCATAAGAATTGAGAAAAAAATATCATAAAAAAAGTTGTGTTTTTTACTTCAATTGATATTGATAAATTTTAGAACCTATAAAAAATGAGTGCTCAACTATTTTAGTTGAGCTCCACAATTAGTGCAAAACTTATCAGTTCCAGGATTACTTACTCCACAATTAGGACATACAACAGATCGTGGTTGTGTAGGTTGAACTACTTTTGGTTCTCCCACTGGTTCATATGTGGGTAATTGTGTTGGTTGGTATGGTGCTCCAGCAGTACTAGTCTCCACAAGTTCAGCTTGTTTATCTTTCCATACTGCTTCACCAATTGCTGAACCAATTGCTGCTGCAGCAACGAAGAGAGCTGCTAGTATTGCCATACCAATTATGACAATTATTCCTATGATAATTGCAACTAAACCAAAAATAGGTCCTATTATAGCTTCTATGATATTTCCAATTGAGTTAAATACAGCTCCTCCACCTGTTATCATTATCACACCCATAATGAGACCTAAAACAATAACAATACCACAGATTATTCCTGCAATTTTCACACCATCGTTTCTATAAGCAAAAAAACCCAGAATTAATCCACCTGCTAGAAATCCTCCAGCTGAGATAGCTGCATTACCATACCCACTTACATCTGAGAAGTAAGTTATAACAAAGGCTACAGCAACACCTGCTATTATACCTAGAAAATCAAATAAAAATCTATTACGAGCCATGTTTAGATATAGGTAGTTCAATTATTTATAACTTTGGAAACCTGAAATCACATTATCTCGAAGTTAGTAAGTATTATTGCAAAAATTTTTATTCAAAATAGCTAAAAGCAAGTTGATAAGAATGGCACCAAGACTTAAAAATTTCTTTGCTGCAAATTCCTTTTGTGTAGTAGGAGCTTCAACAACTAAACATAAACCTGGCAATGTAGTTGCTTATAATTTCGTTAATCATTTTCCTGGTAAAACATATCTTGTAAATCCAAAAGGCGGAGAGCTTTTTGGAGAGAAACTCTACACTTCGATATTAGAAATTGAAGATGAAATAGATGCTGCTTGTATTATTGTTCCTGCAAAATTCGCTCCTCAAGCAATTGAGCAATGTGGTGAGAAAGGAATTTCTAATGTGATAATAACAACTGGAGGTTTCAGTGAAATTGGAGAAGAAGGAGAAATTCTTCAACAACAAATAAATGATACTATGAAAAAATATGGAATAAACGTTATAGGACCTAATTGTTTGGGTTTGTATTCTCCAGCGCTTGGGTATGATACAATGTTTCTACCAGTTACAAAGTTAAAAAGACCAAAGAGTGGTCCTGTATCAATTTTCACTCAAAGTGGTGCATTTGGTGCGGCTTTTATTGATCAATTATCCAACTTAGGTACAGGAAAGTGGGTTTCCAAATTCATCTCCTATGGAAATGCAAGTGATATCAATGAAACAGATGCTTTAGAATACGTTGGTGAAGATTTAGATACAAAAATGATTTTAATTTATCTTGAAGATTTTAAGAAAGGCAGAGAGTTCATGGAGGAAGCTAGAAAAATTTCATTAAAGAAACCTATAATGGGTATAAAGGCGAATCGAACTGAAACTGGAGCAAAAGCAGGTGCTTCTCATACTGCTGCTTTATCATCAAATGATGCTATTGTTGATGATTTGTTAAATGAAGCAGGAATTATCAGAGTAATAACTTGGGATCAGCTTGAAGATTGTGTTCTCGCATTTGGTACCCAACCTTTACCATTGGGTGATAATGTTGCAATCATAACTGATGGAGGTGGGGCAGGTGTAATGGCATCAGATATGGTTACTGATTGCAATCTAAAATTAGCCGAATTATCGCCTACAGTACAAAAATATCTGGATGAAACATTTCCGTCTTTTTATGCTACTGGTAATCCTATAGATGTAACTGGAAGTGCTACTGCTGAGGATTATAAGATAGCATTAGAAGCTGCATACAATGATGTCAATGTTGATTCAATTGTTAATATATGCCTCCCATGCATCCCTGATTTAGATATTGATGAATATATCAAAGTTACTAAACATTTTGCAAGAAGAAAAGAAAAACCATTTATAACTGCACTTATTGGCGGAGAGGAAGCAGATATAGCAAGTGCTCAACTACTCGCAGAAGATATACCTGTTTTTCCAAGCCCTGGTAGAGCTGTTAGAGCTCTTGGGATGCTTACTGATTATACTAAATATCTTAAGAAACATGGTATAGATCCAAGATCTATTCTAGTGGAGGAATTAAAATGACAGATAACAAAACCATATTTGAGAAAATAAAACAAGAAAATCGTAATGCTCTTTTAGAACATGAAGCGAAAGAAATTTTGAGAAATATTGGAATCAAAATACCACCTTCAAGATTAGTACAAACTGAAACTGAAGCTATACAATCTGCGAATGAGTTCGGATATCCTATTGTTATGAAATTAATGTCAACACAAGTTTTACATAAAACAGATGTTGGGGCTGTTGTAATTGGTCTAAATTCTGAAGAAGAAGTGAGAAGTACCTTTATTGAGTTTATGAAACGTTTTGATAATGTAAGGATCTCGGGAGTTCTTGTTGAAAAAATGGTTAAAAGTGGATTAGAGTTAATTATTGGTACTAATATAGATGCAACATTCGGTCCTGTTATTCTTTTTGGGGTTGGAGGAGTTCTTGTGGAAGCTATTAAGGATGTTGTTTTTAGGATGTGTCCTACAACTAAAGAACAAGCTTTAACAGCAATTGATGAAATAAAAGCACGAGTACTTTTAGAGGGATTTAGGGGAATACCAAGAGTAAATAAAGATGAATTAGCTGATATAATTGTTAAATTATCAAAGCTAGCTTGGGAAAACCGTGATTACATCTCAGAAATGGATATCAATCCCATCATAAGTAATGAAGATGGACTTTTCCCAGTTGATGCAAGGATTATAATAAAATAGAATTTACAGGTGAACCTTTATATTTCTAAATCTCTTCCATGTATTCTTCTTTTAGATGCTCTTCTTCTTCTGTTTTATGGAAACTCTGATCTAAGATTGATATAGTTTGTTTCAAAGTTTCTAAAACCTTGGAATCGTCTTCATAATGTTGAGAATCTATAACACGTTTGTATATCTCTTCTGGTAAATCTTTGAAATATCTTAAACCGTATGCTATTGAATCCCTTACTCTAGGATCTATGTCGTTCTCAAGTAATTTCACAACCCCTTCTAGGGTTTCTAAATCATTAAGATATAGCAAAACTAATGCACCTGCTGCTCTTTCGATTGGAAAATTACTTGTTAGCATTGAAATTGCATTTTGAATTGTTGAGGTCTTCTCTCCTCTCTTTGTTAGTATTAAGGCTAAATAAATTTTGAATATTGCAGGAGATTTATAGAAGCTCTTCTCAAAATGATTCAAATCTAAATCTTTCCTATTTATCAATTCTCGTAAAGCTCTTGGTTTATTTTCACCAGCTAATGTAAGTAATAGAGATCCTATCTTCTTTTTTGTGAATATTGGAATAATTATCAGAGGAATAAAAAAGATAGTTATGACAGGATAAACTCCCATATTGTTATAAACAAGATTATAGCATGCATAAATAAAGTAAATAACTGAACCAATCAAACCTAAAGCTTTGAGTGGATAACTGAAATGACTTTTAATTAGAGGATCTCGAACAAAAAAGAAAGTTGTAGCAAAAGATATTATAACAATAGAAATTGGTAGAGCTGTGAAAAGAAAGATGCTTTCACCAATTGATGTTTGTGATGTTATTGCAGTTGTTACATACATTATCAAGAAGTAAAGGACAACAGGAACAGTGGTTCCTGAAATTATTTTTATAATATTTCTTCTTTTGGTTTTTCTCTCAAGAAGCTTGACTTGTTTTTCCAGTGATGGAATTACTGATTCACTCATTTGTAGTGTAGCTTGGGACATTGAGGTTAATAAAGCAGTATAGCTTTGTTTACCATATTTCGAAGTAATTAACATATTTACTACAAAAACCAATCCGATGAATATTATTAGAATTATGAATATACTATTGAGAATGAAACCTAAAAATTGAATAAGTATTTCAATCGCTGCAACTACAAGAGTAAAAAGCAGTAAAGCTAAACCTTGTTTCTTGGTTGTATCCCAGAATTGTTTACCAAATTTAATAGTATCCTTGTAAAAAATAATCGGATAAATAATCATTCCAAAAAGACCCGCATATTCCAATCCTTCTAGTGTTCTTGCTAATACATCAGAAATAGTAGTAATATTGTCAGAGAAGTTTGGAAATCCCCACTTTAATGCGATTATTTGTAGAATAATATTTGTTGGAGAACCATATCCAAAAGTGAATCCTAAAAATAATACAATGATTGATAACTCGATTCTCCTACTCTGGTGATAAACCAGAATCGTTATCAAGGCTACAAGAAGATAATACAAGCAATCCGTTAGAAAAACTAAAATTAGAGAATAAGATTTCTCCGTAAAAGCTTTTAGAAGATACTCAGAAATTGAAAATTGAGATAACAAATAAAAAGTTAAGAGAATAACAGCTGATCCTACAGCTACTCCTACTTTTGTTCTTACTTTCATGTTAATGGAATATACAATACCCGCATAAAGAAGAGCAAAAATTGCTGTTGTTAACATAATTATTACTAGAAGCATGATATATTCATTTGTAGTATTGAAATCTACGGTCCCCCCACCATTTTCTCCTCCATTCCCATTTTCTCCATTTTCTGGGGGGAGTATTCCAGCAATTTTGTGAGCTGCTGGAGCTAGATAACCTCCATATAGATATGCAATACCTAGAATGAAAGAAATACCAAAAAAAGCAATTTTTGTTATATTCATTTTATTACTTGATATTTTCTTCGGATGATTTATACGGATTCCCAATTTTTGAATATAATATATGCTTAATCCAATTACTGCTAATCCTATTCCAACTTGAAGAACTAAGTAAACTGTTGCATTTATTGATTCACCGCTGAGTATTTCACTAAATACATTTACTCCTACTATGAAACCTACAATTACTCCTACGAGTAAACCTAAGAGTTGTCCCCCAAATTG
>JBHLQZ010000064.1:0-7738 GCA_048883065.1 Candidatus Thorarchaeota archaeon
TTGTATCTCCATCTTTGTTAGAAAGTGATAAACAGCTTCTACATGGTTTTGTTGATGTGTTAAGCGAAACCAAAGAACAATTCATTGGTAATGGTGAAGATAAAGAGATACTTGAATCAATTGATAAAAAATTAAGCGATATATCAACAAATGTCACGCAAATATATAATGAGGAAACATTCAATCTTTATGCCGCTTTAAACATTGTAGCTGTTGTAATAATTGCAATTGCCTGGTTTTTGATAGCTTACTTTACTTAGCTAAGTAACTATGAATATTTTACACTATTAGAAGAGTTTTTCAAATGAAAGTTTTCTTAATATTTGATGTCTATCGTTCAGATAATACCAATACATTCAAACAAAATAATTGAAGAAGAAGATGATTTAGTATCCTTAGTTCTAAAATCAATAGAAGACCAAGGTCATAGTTTACAAGATGATGATATTCTCGTTATTGCTAGTAAAGTGGTTTCTGTAGTAGAAAAAAGAATTAGAAAGTGTGAAGACATTTCTCCAACTAAAGAAGCTCAAGTAATCTGTAAGAGAGCTCACATTTCTCCAGAGTTTGCTCAGATTATTTTAGAAGAAACAAATAACAGATACATTGGCACTGTGCCTGGTGCAATTACAACTCTAAATAAATACGGATTGATGGCAAATGCTGGTGCGGATCAATCAAATGTGGGAGATGAGAAAATAATTCTTCTCCCTGAAGATTGTAAAGCTTCAGCTCAAAAAATTCACCAAAAACTTTTAGACCAAATTAATACATACATTGGTATTATTGTAGCTGATTCGAGAACAATGCCAATGCGATTAGGGACAGTAGGTGGTGCACTTGCTACTTATGGATTCCAATCCATTATAGATGAAAGAGGGAAGAATGATCTATTTGGAAGACCAATGCATATAACAACTAGGGCAGTAGCGGATCAGCTTGCAACTGCTGCAGAGCTTTTAATGGGTGAAACTAACGAACAAATCCCTTTTGTTATTATTAGAGGTTATCCTATTATTAGAATCACTAGTAAAGAAGAACGAGATATTAATTCACTTATAACAGAGGAAAATTGTATGTTCATTGGACCTCTGCTTCCTTGCTTAGAGGAAAAAATGAAAAGAGATATTGAAGATGATTAAAGGCTATTTAGGAAAAATAAAAGTGGGAGATAATTTTCCAACTCCTATAGTAGGTGTGGTGAATCTTTCTCCTGCTTCGTTTTATCAAGGTTCTATCGCATCAACAAATCAGGATCTTGAGGAAATAGTGTTAAAGATGATTAATGAGGGAGTAAATTGCTTAGATATAGGAGCACAATCTACTAGACCAATTCAAATCTATGGTGGGGCAGGAAGAGTTGATGAGATACAAGAAAAGGAAATAATTGATAAATCATTAGAAGTGGTTCTAGACATAATAAAGAGTTATGAGAATATAGAAATATCTATAGACACTACTAGAAGTTCAGTTGCAGAATCCGCTCTGAAGAAAGATATACGTATTATAAATGATATATCTGGTTTTAAAAAAGATGAAAAAATGGCTAATCTTATTGCAGATTATGATGCATGTGCCATCGTTATGGCTGCAAAAAACGAACCAGGGGACATTTATACAATAGATGATGTTCTGCATGAACTCAGACTAAGTATCAATATTGGACTTAATAATGGTATCAAAGAAGATAGAATAATAATCGATCCTGGAATAGGTAGTTGGGAAGCTAGAGACTATTATCATGATTATTCATTGATTAGAAATTTAGAAGAATTTAGAGTATTAAATAAACCAATTTACATAGGTATTAGTAGAAAGACCTCAATTGGCAAAGCTCTAAACGATGCACCTCCAGAAGATAGATTGTATGGCTCAATAGGAGCTACAATTGTTGCTATACTAAATGGTGCTCATATAGTAAGAACACATGATGTTAAACCTACTTTAGAAGCAATAAGAGTTGTAGAAACGATTCTTAATTTTGATAAAAACTTTTCAAAGAATTTCTCTAAATAGTTTTAGCTAATGAATGTTGCTCCATCATCAATTTCTACGGACCAGATAGGGAGTTTGAAGTTTGTTTTTAGTGAATCAATTATTGAATCATTTTCTTCCTCTGTTAAAATAACAACACTACCTCCTAATCCCGCACCTGTTAGTTTTCCACCCAATGCTCCATTAATAATAGCAGTATCAATTATTCTATCAAGAATAGGTAGTGATACATCAAGATTTTCTCTCAGTGAAATTTGTTGTGAGGTTAGTAAATCTCCTAAAATATTAATATCGGGATTTGATTTTAACATCTCTTGTTCAGCTTCTTCCGTATCCTGTTTAATTGAAATAATCCCCGTTAATACCTTCTTCTCTTTTTTATTGAATCTTTTTATGTATTTTTCTAAGATGCTAATAGAACTTTCTCTAAGAGGAATACCTGTTTCAGTCTCAAAGGATATTATCACATCTTTTATCTCTTTTACTTTAGATCCATGGATTTGGCTAGTTAACTTAGGTGTTTGACTATCTACAACAACCAATTGAAAATTGGGTTTGGGGAGCATTCTGAATTCAGGTGGTTCAGTACATGTGAGACTAATAATTCCTCCAATAGACGAAGAATATTGATCCATTCTTCCGCAAGGAATCCCTAATAGATTATGTTCAGCATGGTAAGCTAATTCTGCTAGCTCTTCTTTTTTAATCTCAATCTCACTCACTCCACATAAATGTTTTATCCATGCAACTAGTAGAGCTGCGGAGCTTGAAAGACCACTCGCTATCGGAATATCACTTTGAATTCTTACATCTAAAGAAGGTATTTCTATATTAGGATTTATTTTCTTTAAAGCAAGGATACCTGATTCTATATAAGATCTGAAGTCCAGAGTTTTACTACTCATTTTTTGCAATTTGATGGGAATTTTTACTGTTTGATTCAATTCCCTACTAAATACAGAAATCATGTTTTTCTTTCCTTCAAAAGATGAAACATTAACTCTTAAATTGATGGCAGCAGGAATGACTCGTAACTCTAGATAATCTTGATGTTCTCCATATAGACATACTCTAGCAGGTGCTGATGAAGAATACATTAAATCAGCAACAAATATCTTATTCTCTTAATAATACTTTTTGGTTAAAAATGGCGTATTTTATCTTTAATGGATTTCCTTCTTAATAAAGTATATAAGTAAAAATTACTTAACAGAAGTGGGGATATATTGCCAGACAATCTACTTGATAAGGTATTCAATTTGTCAACCTATCTAAGAGATGAGAATCTCGATGTTCAAAATCAAGAACTGAGACTTGATCCTTGGACAATGGAGTATATCCCTGAACTCTATATTGCTTCTGAGAAACTAAATAGTCAAATCGCGCGCTTATTACAGATTATCAAAGATGGTAAAGCAATTTGTTCAATTATAGGTGATATAAAATCAGGGAAATCTTACCTATTGAACCTACTCAGAGATGGATTCAAGGAATCATTGTGGAAATATTCAACTTATAATAAGATACACATTTTATTCTTTAATTCTGAAGAAATAAAAGATTATTCTCTAACAATCTTCTTACAGAAAATTGCAGAGCAAATATTCGGTAAAACAAATCATTCAAGAGAACAGATAATTGTTGAATTAAAAAATTATACAACTGATAATAACGCATTATTGGTTTTATTATTAGATAATTTTCGTGGAAATCTACTCTCATCTGTTGCAAGTGATTCTGCTAAACTACTGAAACTACTAAAAGAACACTTCTCTTGCATAATAACTTGCAACTTAAGCGAAATGATGATTTTAAGAAACGGATTAAAAGAAGGAGGTTCTGAGCATCTATCATATTCAATTCATCTCCCAGAGTTGTCTATGGCAGAAGCAAAAGAACTTGTTATAAGAAGAATGAGTTATGCTTTAAATCAATCAAATGTTCAAATTGGGGAAATATTCTCTGAAAGAGCATTAGAAGCAGCTTGGGTAGAATCTAAAGGAAATCCCTGGGTATTTATTTCAACTCTTTCTGATGCATATTCATATTCAAAAAAGAAGGGATCAAGAATAGTATCTCATGAAGAAATAATTTCTGTAATAGATATGTTTTCTAGAACTCCAGTGCAAGGAACTTTTGAGGATAATGATAAATTTATAATTCAACAAGCACTGAATAATTTTCCTTATAGAGAAAGGCAAGTATGTGAATATTTAATCCATAAGGATGCAACTGCAAAGGAAATAACTTTGTATCTTTATGGAGAACTTCCTTCATCAGAATATAGAAGTAAATATATGGGGACAAAAAGTTTCTTGAAAAGATTAAAAGATAAAAATGTAGTAGTAACTAAAGGACAAGAAGGACGCTCACTTTTATTTGGATTAAATCCAAAGATGAGAGAAAGATTAACACAAGATAATGAGAAAAACGAAACTTCAGTAACAAGTGAAAGTAAAATTTATGTTACTTAAAAAGAAGAAAAAAGAGAATTGTTATTTTTTGGCTATGTTTCGTATTATTGATATGATTAAGAATAGTATAAATGCTACAAGGAGATTTATCAGAATAAGATTAGTAAACTCTGTAAATAGAGTAAACCAGGTTGAGGTTCTGATGTAGAAGAAGTCTGCAGATCCTATCGCATTTTGAAAGATGTAACTATACGAACAAATAATCAAGAAAGGTGCAAGATTCAAAGTTAAGTATGCTCCTTCGTAATTTAATCTCATGAAATTAGCTGTTCCTGATGCTCTTTGATGAATAATAAGAGCTATGCCAATGCCTATAACAAAGCCGACTATTGGTAAAATGTAAAACACATTCAGAAGTTGAATTGCCATAAATCCACCTGCAGTAGTTTTGGCAAATATCGAATTTAGAAATTGAGTATTGGTTTCTCCAAATATTGAAACTGCAGTAGATTGATTGAAATTCACATGAGATAGAATAATGAATAAGAGAGCTCCAACAATGCTTAAGAAAATTAAGATTTGACCGAAAATTTCTTTTTTCTTACCTTTTTGTTCAACGGTTGTTCTCTTACGTGATATAATGATAAAAACAATCATATATATTACTGAAAATGCAGCAACTATTATATCATAGAATGGAACTGTCCCCATAAGTTTACTATAAGCAATGCCTATAGAATTAGCATGAAAGTTAGTATGAGTTTGAGCTAAGCTAGTAAACATACTAACTCCTGCACCAATCAAACCTTGAAGACCAATTACTATACCTGTAATAAGAAGTGCTGTTCTTCCAGTTATACGCATTGTAGCAAACCATCCAGCAAAGAATGCAGTTACCATGTAAATAATTACCACAGCTATAAAACCCTTTAATGCAACTGTAGAATAGGGATCGTAGAAAGATAAAATTGCAGCTGTACTGATGAAAATAGATGACACTAGGTTTTTAGCTATAGCACAAGAAACCATAATTATTGCAATTGTGAAGGTTATTGTTGCTGGAGATATCCATTCCCAAAGTGTTTCAATTTGCAGTATCCCTAACCATGGTAATACAAATTCAGTGAGTGCCACCAAAGCAACTCCAAAGAACGTTGCTAAAAATGCTCTTTTAGTGAAAAACTGCCCAAGATGAAAGTATTTAATGTCTGACATATACATCGTTTCTCTTTTGTTGTTTTAATTGATTAAGAAATAATATGTACTATAGTAAAAAAAAGATTTTGGGTGTAGGAAGAGTAATTACCTTCTAGGTTTTACTGACATCATTGTTGTTCCAATGAATGAAACTAACCCTGAAGCTGCTGCAATCATAATTACAGCAATACCACTTAAGACAGTGTTAAGAGCTTCATAATCTCTTTGCCAAATTGCTAGATAGATTGTAAGTAGAATTAAAGCAGCTAGCATAAAACCTGTTAAAACTAAGTATGCATTCTTTTCTTCTGTTCTAAAAACAGATGATACAGACCCTAAAGCGAATCCACCAATGATTCCTATTCCAAGATAAAAAAGGAACCACCAGAATTGATCAGTTAATTGAACTATTGTTATAATTACACCAAAGATTCCAACAGCTGTTAAAGCTCCACCTATAAATGACGCAGGTCTTGCAGCCATAATTAATACCTCAATATTCCTAACTAACAGCTTTGTATATTAATATTTCTAAATGCTTTGTTTGAAGTTCTAAAATAAAATCGTATATTTGTAAAAAATTGAATGTTTTTGAGAACATATTATCTAATAAGACACATTACAATAAGGTGGGTATTGATTGCTAAAAGTGTTGGTGTTCAAAAATATTGTCTTCTAATAAAGTGGACCTTTTAAAAAGATAGAAGGCTTTGCAATATTTTGAAAATCAGGATTTTATCTTTATGTCCTTTTTTTTCTTTACTTTGAATCTATCAAAAACTATTGACAAAGCTAAATCTAAATTCCTAATAACATGAAAGATACGTCCAAATCTAACAAATATCTTTCTTAGAACCTTGATGAAGTTATTTTGTTCGACTATTCCTATTTCATAATAGAGGTATTGTTCTTTTTCCTTACCGCTGATACAAATTTTTCCAAGTGGATTAGTTATTGTTAACCAACCATTCCAATAATGACCTCCTTCCTCACCAAACCGATTTGCATTAACCAACCACGCATCATAACTACGAGCAAGATATCCAATTCCAAACCATCTTGGGTCTTCATCATCTGCTAAGCTATGAATAATCAACTCTAGTTTGTTTTGTCTCAAAGCTTTGTTAACTTCTTTACTTTGAACATCATAGCAAATAACTATTCCAGTCTTAATATCTTTAATTTGAGTAACTGTTACAGGTTTATCTCCTGGAGTAAAAAATGATTCTCTCATCGCTCTTTTACGGTGAACAGCAGTAATTTTACCTGAAGGATCTATCAGAACTTGAGAATTGTAATAATATTCTTTCTCCTTTTCATTGATTCCGAAGCTAATGTATATATTGTTTTGTAAAGCAAGCTCAGACAGAATATCAGTGGTTTTACCTGGTACAGTTTCAGCAATTTTATGGTGATATTCAGCGGTTTTCTTGAAATTAAAAAACCATCCATGAATTGTTTCTCCAAAAACAATTAATTCAACATCAGGATGGCTTTGTTTTATCTCCTCTATTAAATCAACCATTTTCTGTCTGTTTTTTTCGGGATCTTCATCACAAGTTATCGATGTGGTTGCTATTTTTAGTTTTTTAGTGGCTTTGGAAATGTTGTAAAGTATTTTCATCAGTGTGCATTATGAACAAGCATTTATTATTTATTGCGTTTTGATTCAGCAGACCAGTACTAGGTTTTATGTACTGAAAAATCCTTTATAATTTGACCGTCACTCATATATAACTGTCTATCTGCAAGAATTGCTAACTCATTATCGTGAGTCACGAAGACTAGAGTCTTTTTATTCTTCCTGCTTAGTTCTAAAAGAAGATTGATTATTTTATCTCCTGTGTCAGAATCTAGATTCCCTGTAAGCTCATCTGCTAAAATCAACTCAGGATCATTTGCTAAAGCTCTAGCTATTGCCACTCTTTGTTGTTCTCCACCTGAAAGTTGATCTGGTTTGTGATCTTTTCTATCGTACAATCCTACTGCTTTAAGTAAATCCTCTGTTTTTTGCTTCCTTTCCTCTTTTGGTTTTTTTGCTAAAATCATTGGCATTTCAATATTCTTCTCAGCATTTATCTCTTCTAATAGATTGAAATTTTGAAAGACATAACCAATTATTTCTCTTCTTA